>JAJZHP010000071.1 GCA_021804355.1 Pseudomonadota bacterium
GCGCCTATTCGCTCATTGGTATTTACTACGTGCATCGAATGAGTGCCCAAGAGCCGTATGACGGGAGACTGTCACGTACGGTTCTGTGAGCAGCCTGGGGGTGAAACTCCCCCTGGCTGACTCGACTGGCTTTACCAATTCATTTGGCATGAGTGGCGATAAGTTAAATGTCTTGATACAGCTGGCTATTTTTGCGACGCAACACGGTATGTTATGGGTCGGACAGGCGGAGATGAATCAATCCACGGATAGCCTGTCGCTCAATCGTTTGGGTAGCCATCTGGGGTTGATGGCGCAATCGGATAACGCTCCGGCGGATATCACTCCGCCTTCCGGGGATTTGCAAACAGCACGATGCTTCGGAGCGCGCGTAGCCACAATTACCCGCCAGTTTTACCGGTGATGACAGGACAGCTTGCCGACTCTGGCTTGAAATAATGCGCTGTACACCCGATTTACTCGTTAACAGTCATCGGTGGGGATAGTCTCATGCGTATGGAAAAAATGACCAGCAGCCTGCAGCAGGCTCTGGCGGAAGCACAATCGCTGGCCGTACAACATGATCAGCAGTTCATAGAGCCGCAACACGTATTACTGGCCTTGCTACGACAGGAGGGGGGCAGTGCTCGCCCCTTGTTACAAAGGTGTCAGGTCAACCTGCGTTCATTGGAACAGTCTTTGGAAGACTCGCTCAAGCGACTGCCACAGGTGAGTCAATCCGGGGGTGATGTCCAGGTTTCCAATGAGTTGGCGAGGTTGCTGAATCGTGCTGAAAAGCTGGCGATGCAACACAAGGATCAATATGTTGCCAGCGAGATGGTCCTTCTGTCCATGCTGGAAAGTGGCGAAATTGCCCGCCTGCTGACGGGGGCTGGTGTCTCTCAGACTAAACTTGAGCAGGCCGTACGAGAGGTGCGAGCTGGCGATCGTGTCGAAGATGCTGATGCGGAAAATCAGCGGCAATCCCTGGATAAATACTGTATTGATCTGACGCAGCGGGCCGAGGCTGGAAAGCTGGATCCGGTCATCGGACGTGATGATGAAATACGCCGGACTATCCAAGTTCTGCAGCGACGCACTAAAAATAACCCTGTCCTGATTGGTGAGCCGGGGGTCGGTAAGACGGCTATTGTTGAAGGTCTGGCCCAACGCATCATCAATGGTGAAGTGCCTGAAGGTTTGCGTCATAAACGGGTATTAGCTTTGGATATGGGAGCTCTCATAGCTGGAGCGAAATTTCGGGGTGAATTTGAGGAGCGCTTGAAGGCGGTACTTAAGGATCTTTCCAAAGAAGAAGGCAGGGTGATCCTGTTTATCGATGAAATTCATACCATGGTGGGCGCTGGAAAGGCTGAAGGAGCGATGGATGCTGGGAATATGCTAAAACCAGCGCTGGCTCGCGGCGATCTGCACTGTGTGGGGGCCACCACGCTGGATGAATATCGCCAGTATATTGAAAAAGATCCTGCTTTGGAGCGTCGCTTTCAGAAAGTTCTGGTGGATCAGCCTAGCGTCGAGGATACCATCGCCATCCTGCGAGGTCTCAAGGAGCGTTATGAAATTCATCACGGTGTGGATATTACCGACCCAGCTATTATCGCAGCTGCACGTTTATCGCAACGCTACATTACCGATCGCCAGCTTCCTGATAAGGCGATTGATCTCATTGATGAGGCTGCATCCAGAATTCGTATGGAGATGGACTCCAAGCCTGAGTCGATGGATAAGCTAGATAGGCGTCTGATCCAGTTAAAAATGGAACGCGAAGCTTTGCGCCATGAGGATGATTCAGCCTCACAGGCTCGTATGCAGAAGCTGGAGGAGGAGATCAGTCGGTTGGAGCGAGAATATGCTGACCTTGAAGAAATATGGAAAGCAGAAAAATCCAGCCTGCGAGGTGCGCAACAAATCAAGGAAGATCTTGAGAAGGCGCGCAATGATTTTGAAACAGCCCGGCGCTCAGGTGACCTTGAGCGTATGTCTCGTTTGCAATATGCCACGATCCCTGAACTCGAGAAGCAATTAGCACAGGCTGCTGAACGGGAGAATGCTCCGGGTCAGTTCCGGTTATTACGTAACCGGGTCACGGAGGAAGAAGTGGCTGAGGTAGTGAGTGCCGCTACGGGTATCCCGGTAAGTCGGATGCTGGAAGGTGAACGAGAAAAATTATTACGCATGGAAGATGCTTTGCATGCTCAGGTCGTGGGTCAGGATGAGGCGGTAACGGCGGTGGCGAATGCGGTTCGTCGCTCTCGTGCAGGTTTGGCTGATCCACAGCGACCCCATGGTTCCTTCTTGTTTTTGGGGCCTACCGGTGTAGGTAAAACCGAGTTGTGCAAGGCGCTGGCAAGATTCTTATTTGATAGTGAAGAGGCTTTGTTGCGCATAGATATGTCCGAGTTTATGGAAAAGCATAGTGTTGCCCGGCTTATTGGTGCCCCCCCGGGTTATGTTGGCTACGAAGAGGGTGGGTATTTAACAGAAGCTGTCAGGCGTCGACCCTATGCCGTGGTCTTACTGGATGAAGTAGAAAAAGCACATGCCGACGTGTTCAATATATTGCTACAGGTCTTGGATGATGGGCGTTTAACGGATGGGCAGGGACGTACGGTGGACTTTCGCAATACCGTGATTGTCATGACTTCCAATTTGGGTTCGGACCTGATTCAGTCCATGGCCGCTGATACCAGTGTCGAACATCAGAAAAATTTACAGTCAGCGGTGATGCAATTGGTGGCGCAGCATTTCAGGCCTGAATTTATTAACCGTATCGATGAAACGGTGGTGTTTCATCCGCTAAGTCGGGAACAACTGAAAGGCATTGCGACTATTCAGCTGCAACGCCTTAGAAGTCGTCTGGAAGATAGGGATTTGCACATGGAGGTGAGTGAGGATGCGCTCATGTTGCTATGCGCGCTAGGCTATGATCCCGTGTATGGAGCAAGACCGCTCAAACGTGCATTACAGACGACCATGGAAAACCCACTGGCTACCCGGTTGCTGGAAGGCGATTTTGCCCCAGGCGATACTATCATTGTGAATGAAGAGCATGGAGAACTGGTGTTTAGCCGCAAGCTCCTGCATTAAGGGGAGTTTGCGGCTAGTTGTCTTAAGGATGGCTGGTCGGGGTTGGAGAGGGTGCAGAGGGGCCTAGTTTGACGATCAGGTCATTGCTCGCCTCCTGCAGGGCGGTTTGCATCATGTTCCTAACGCTATCGGTATTGATCGATGAACTGCGTGCATCTTGCGACTGTTGATCTTCAGCGCTGTATTCACCGCTGGCTAGCAGACGAAAATCATGAGTACTTACTGCTTTGACCAGCACATGCAGGAAATAATGCTGGGCGGTGGTATCAACACCGTAGCCATGAAAGTCTGAGGCTCTGACGCCAAGGTCCTCGACCGTGCCATAAATCAAGACATCGACTTTTCTGGTTTTAATCACGTCGGCAAGTTGCTTGGCATCAAGACGAGCTCCCGTATCTGAGCGCAAAGCATCACGGTTGAGTACGGTCCAGCCTGGAAATTGTGCCAAGTCATTGGTGAGCATATCTGCTCCCAGAACCGTGGCTCGTCCCTGATGGGTATCAAGTACTTCATGATCTAGTAGGTCATAGTGCTGACGTTCAATATCGCTCATTTGTTGCCAGTTACTATTTTGTTCCGTGACCGTAGGGTTGACGGTACCAGGGGGCATTCCTGCTTGTGGCGTGGCGGTGACAGGAGGTACTTTAGGTGACGGCAGAAACCTTAAAGCTAGCTGGTCTGTTGTTGTGAAATCCAGAACCAATAAACGCGGGCCTACCGCCGCCGGGAACATAGAACCACCGGTCCCTCCATTGCCGTCATGACCTTGATGGTTATGTACACTGACGGCCATATGATCTTTGGAGGGTGAATGGCTACATCCAGCCAAGGCAGTCAAAAGGATACCTTCGCAGAAAATCTTACCAAATCTCATGGTGGCCCCCGTGATTACATGCCGAACCAGGATCGTTTTTGAACTTTACGAATCTGTTTTTCGCTTTCCCAGATGACTTCACCGGTACGTACGTTAGTCATTTTCATGGTGAATTTGTAAAATACATCGCGAACCGATGAGTTCTGTTTGGTGATGTCCATCAAATTACCATACAACATATATTGAGCGCCTATTTGTTGTCCCATGGCAACAGCTTTAGATTCATCCACCATGCCACTATTGTGCTGATAGTCTAGTTGCTTACGCAACGCAGCCATCGCCGTCATATCGACAAACCGGAATTGACCTGAACCCAGTAGTTTAGTCATGATGGAATCGGTAATAGCACTTGTGTCAATATGTTCCATGGTCTGGTTTTTGATGGTATCTACAAATAAAATGGGCCTAACTCCACTAGCCGTCATACGTTGTATGGGAGGAAATGCCAGCAAGGAATCCACCATATGACTGGCGATCAATTGCAGGTCAGTGGACCCAAAGTCGGTATTGACGGTTTCGACGCCGTTGGCGTCACCGTATTGTACCTGGGTTGCACATCCTCCCAACCCTAAGGCAGCGATCGCAGACAAGGTCAGAGCAGTTTTTTTTATGAACATGGGTAGGTCTCCATTAACAGCCTAAGTCAGTCGGCCTTGCGAACCGTGATATTAAAAATCTGGGCATCGGCATTGGGGGCCGTGGATTGCACCGGTAATTGCTCCTTGCCGTGCAACCGCACAGGAGTCCAGGGTTGTGAGCCAGGATTAACCACAAATCCGCTGCTGTCTTCCCAGCTTATTTTATATTGAATCGATTTACTGAAGTGTGAGTGGTTGATCAGCATGGCTTGCACGCGCGGTAGTCCTTCACTGCGATCGACGACGATACTTTTTACACCGACGACAGACATCATGGCAGGATCATCATAGTGAATATGTGATGCATATTTTTGAGTACTGAAATCAACGCCAGCATTGAGTCCAGAAGTACATGCCGTCAGCATGAATATCATGCTTACCGCTATCATTATGCCAATTTTTTTCACAGTCTTACTCCGTTGGTCACAAGGAATATTGGCTAATAGATCGTCGGCCGCCTGCATCGAGCACTTGCAGGATGGTGGTATGGCCTGCCCGAATAGGAACTTGCGTAGCCACCCCGGCAATCTGAACCGTATGTAATCCAGCTACTGTCCATGCGCGACTCACTTGGGCATTAGCGGGTAAAGTACTCCAGCTTCTAAGATCAGCCTGTTCTGATACCAGATTGTAGATCATACCTGCGATAGAGCCCAAGCTGCCAGCTTGATTGTTTAATTCGCGTTGCATTTTTTGTTTACTTAATAGACGTAACCATTCGCGCGCCAGCAGGGCCGGCAGGTGACTTTTCAGGGAACTGACGGCCAAGGCAGAAACATCGACAATGGGGAAGGTCGTATAGGCCTGATTATCGATCAGAAATTCAATCGATTGAGGTAGAGGGAAAGGCCCGCTGTAGTACGGTACGGCTATAAAGTTCGTGGTGTTATTGGTTATGATAGGGAGTTTGATCTCTGCTTTCTCCGGGACCAAGCCTTGTTCATACAGTACGACCAGGCTGCCGTACTGCGGTGGCGGTATGAGATTTTTGACTTGTGAGGCATCATCGGCGACTTCGGACATCCCCAGGAGAGTACCTAATCGCAGAACATCAAGCCGGACGGTGTCATTATTAGGCCAGATTTCAAGGGCTTTCTTGTCATCGATATAGGCATCATTGAGCTGGCCCTCAGCTTCGTAAATGAGTGCGGAAATGTAGAAACAATAGGCATTTTGAAAGGCATTTTTTACGCGCCCAGCGGCTGCATTCATGCCACTGAAATAGCTGTTGAAACTGTTCGGATTAAATCCTTGCTGTCGGGCTTTATTTTCAGCGGCATAAACCTGATGGTCGTGGTTCAGCAGTTCCTGTCGTTGAATGAATTCAGCCTGACGAACCTCGACGAGAGCATCTTGCAATTTGCCCTCGCTCAGATAATTTAAGGACTGATACTGATGTACAAAGACCTTTTCATAAGTCTCGCCCTCATAAGGCAGGGCATTATCATTAGTGAGTAAACTGGCTCCTTCCGCTGCTGTTTCATGCAAGGAAATCCGAGCCTGCTGAGCTAGCTGTTCCCATAGGGTAATCACATCGGTAAAGTCTGTCATGCTGCTAGGCGTATCATGCGCCAGCATATCGATACGTCCTCTTTCCATGAGATAGAGAATGCTATCGGCATCATGACGTTTTTTATCGAGCAAGGCTTGTGCATCAGGATAATTGCCTGACCGGATATCATTACGCCAAGTATGAGCTTGCTGGGGATAAGGATAAAAAACACTGGTTATGGCACAGGCCGACAATAAGGCTGTCAGAAGCACGATGAGAAGGTATCGCAACACCACGCTGTATCTCATGCCAACTAATCTCATAACCTTGTAACCACGGAGTCATCCGGACATGGTAGCAGGTTATTTTAAATGGAGGTATGAAGTCGTGTTAACGCAGTAATAGTTGGTTGTACAGTTGTATGAGACGATCACTCATGGCCGTGAGCGTCAAAGGTTCGACCCTTTTTCTCGCTTCCTGTCCCCAAGTTTGCCGGGTGATGGGGTCACACAGTTGTCGCCAGTGAGTAACTAGGCTAGTGACATCCCTGGCAGGACTCACCAGTCCGGCACCGTCTCGTATCAACTCGGCTCCGCCACAAGTTTCACTGGTCAGTATGGGCAGGCCAGAAGCCATAGCCTCCAGAATCACATTAGGAAATGGATCATAGAGGGTAGGGAGAACAAAAGCATCAGCCATACCATACAGGGCAGGTAAGTCTTGCCTTACCCCCAGAAAGTGACAGCGATGATGGACGTCTAACCGCTTCGCCAGTTGCTCATACCGGTGACTATGGCTGTCGCGACCCACAATGGCTAAATGAACATCCAGGGGTAGCTGAGCCAGGGCCATCAGGGTACAAGCCAGGTTCTTGCGTTCAAAACCAGAACCCACAAAAAGAAATAAGTGAGCCGCCTGAGGTATGGACAATTGTTCGCGTAAAATACTGCGCTGTGCTTTTTGACGTGGATGATAAAGCTCAGTATCTACGCCGCTGTAGATAACATGAAGTTTGTCAGCCGGAACCTGAAAATATCGAATAATTTCCCGTTTGACCATCAGTGAATTACAAATGACAGCCTGCAAACTCGGATGTGTAAACATGGCATGTTCAGCCTCCAGCACATAGCGATGGTAAAGGCTATGCTCCTGCCACCAACGCGCCCAGGGCGACATGGCTGCACGGCGAAGATTCAGCCAGTGTCTATGGACCCCATCACCGGCGCGGTAAAGACTGCATCCTGGAATTCTTTCGTGCGATTGAACCAGGTCAAAGGCTTGTTCAGTGCAGATCTTGGTGGCGGCTTGCGCAAAACCACGCTCACGTGAAATGCGCCCAAAAATGGTTGGGTTGCAGGTGATGACTTTGAAAGGCCCCTCTCCTTGCCAATGGCGTGTTATCAAACTTAGTTCAACCCCCCGCCCGGCCAGGGCATGGAGGGCGCGACTGACAAAGCGTTCAGCGCCTCCATCAGGGCGGTATTGCTGACGGATCAGGGCTATACGTGTCATGACAACAACTCAAGTGCAGCTGATAAAACCGATGTTCCTGAAATAGCATCCAGACAATCGGAGCGGCGGCTATCGGCACACCCGGCCAACCCGCAGGGACGACAGGGAAACTGTTCGGGGTCAGCCGTCAGAATACGACGGCTATGCGTGGGCATCCAGGGGCCCCATTCATGGTCACCACTAGGTCCGAAGAGAGTTACTACCGGCGTGTTCAGGGCAGCAGCCATATGCATGGGCGCAGAATCCACGCCTATAAACAATCGGGCCTGGCCTATCAGGGCGGCGAGGTCCATGAGGCTGAGTTGACCCGCAAGGTTTAAGTCAGGAGGAGAAGTACATGCCTGCAGCAGGGTATGGATCATCGCCATTTCTTCAGGGTCAGGCCCCGAGGTGAGCACCACAGGCCAGCCATGAGCTTGCAGCTGGTTAATAAGTTGTGCCATCTGAGACGTTGGCCAGCACTTAAACAACCATCGGGAGGTCGGATGCACAATGATAAAAGGTCGATGTTCTAGGCCATGCGCGCTCAAACGGGCGAAGATGCGCTGCCGAGAGTCTTCTTTGGGTTTAAGGACCAGCTGCCTTTCTGTGGGTTCTGGGTAAATACCTAAAACTCTGAGGGCATCCAGATGCTTTTCTACGGTATGGCGGAGGCGCGAAGGTTGGGGGTAATGATGGGTGAAGCTGCCGCGCCACCAACGGCTGTGGCGACGACGCACATAATCAGCCGTCACCGCGTAGCGCGGTTTTAACCAACGTGATAAAAAAGCTCCCCGCCAGGATTCGGTCAGATGTAGCATCAGGTCATACTGGCACGATTTAAGCGTAGCCAGTAGTTGGGTCTCTCCCTGTAACTGCTTAAAAAGGCCAGCATGACGCCAGCGTCTGTCGATGACATGAATTTGGTGTATGTCCGGGTGATTTTCAAGTAATGCTGCTGTCTCGGCATATACCAGAACATCGACTTCCAGGTGAGGATAGTAATGGCGCAGAATGCTGGGCAGCGGCGTGGTTAAAAGCACATCACCATGGTGCCGCAGTTTGATGATAAGCACCCGCTTTAGGGCAGAGAAATCAATCCCCATAACGGGAGCCATCCTGACGTTGATAGCGTTCGGGAGTCCCGGGTGGGCGGGTTTTGAATTTACGATGTAGCCACATGTACTGTTCAGGGCTGTATGAAATGGCTTGTTCATAGAACCGATTGAGCGTGTACGCATCCTCGTTATCTTCCCCGCAAGGGAAGTTGCAGGGGCAAGTCAGGCGTACTTGATAACCAGGGGCCGCCTCATGGCGAACATAGCTGATTAAGATCACGGTGGAGTTATTAAGTCGAGCCAGGCGGCTGATCGCCGTAACGGTGGCAGCCTGAATGCCAAAAAAGCAGGAGAACACCCCATGATGTATGCCTTGATCTTGGTCGGCGGCATACCAGATGATCTTGTTCTGCTTGAGGCGACGTAATAGGTGTCTGATATCTTTGCGATCGATGGCCTCGCCATAATGCTGCCGACGAGCTCGCGTCAGGGCAGTATTGAGCAGGACATTGCGATGAGTCTGGTACATATAATCCAGTCGATAGCATGGGTTGATCAGCCGGCCGACCATGTCCATACAGTTCATATGCAAGCCTAACAGAATAACGCCGCGTCCTTTTGCCAAGGCCTGATCCAGCAGCTCGCGATTCTCCCAGGTAAGTGTAATATTGGAAGGTAGCCTGCGGGACCACAGGGCAAACAGGCTTTCCATCATGCCGCGACCTGTATCATGGGCATGTTTTTGCAACAGGACATCTAATTCTGCTGGGCACAAAGCAGGAAAACATAGACTCAGGTTGATTCTGGCGATATGCCGCCGTGAACTGGCCAGTTGAAAGAACAGCCACCCCAGCCCTGAACCTAAAGCCATGGCTAAGGAAAATGGCAGCAATACGACAAGACGCATCAACCCGATAGCAAGCCAAATGGCCCAATAGCGAGGTGCCAGCATCGACCATGTATAACGAGGCAGCGGAATATCAGCCATAGATCACAAACCAGCCAGTCGTGATGTCGTAGTCGGCAATATGTTAGCATTGAACTTTGTCTGGAGGTGAATATGAAGTTGCAGATGCCTGATTTTTCATCCGCTCGTGTCGTGGTGGTGGGTGATGTCATGCTGGATCGCTACTGGACAGGCTCGACAGCACGGATTTCACCTGAGGCTCCGGTGCCTGTAGTGCGGGTCATGGATTCTGAAGATCGTCCTGGAGGAGCAGCCAACGTAGCCTGGAACATCGCGGCTTTGGGTGCGAGGGTGGAGTTGCTGGGGCTGGTGGGCGACGATGATCATGCAGGTATTCTTAGGCAAAAACTTCTTGCCGCAGGTGTTGGGTGTTCATTGACCTGTATTGAAAGCAAACCGACCATCACCAAGTTGCGAGTTTTAAGTCGGCATCAACAGCTTTTACGCATGGATTTTGAAAAAATCTTCTCGACGGAGGAGGCCCTGCAATTACATCAATCACTGCGAGCTGCACTTGCGCAAGCCGATGTCTTGGTGATTTCAGATTATGGCAAAGGCAGTCTAGCCGGGTATGCAGACATCATGGCAATGGCAAAAGACTGCAAGGTGCCTGTTTTAGTTGATCCAAAAGGACAGGATTTTGCCCGTTATCATGGGGCGACCTTGTTGACACCCAATATGGGAGAATTTGAAGCGGTCGTAGGCCCGGTCCATACCGAGCAGGAACTGCAAATTAAGGGTCAGGCTCTGATGGAACAACTGCATATGCCGGCTTTGCTGGTGACACGCAGTGAACATGGTATGACCTTGTTGCAGCGCGATGGCCATGTACTGCATCTGCCGACCCAAGCGCGAGAAGTTTTTGATGTGACAGGCGCAGGTGATACAGTCATTTCAGTACTAGCAGCTGCGTTAGCTGCCGGTGAGAAGCTACCCCAGGCTGTGGCCTTGGCTAATATCGCAGCTGGAGTGGTGGTTGGTAAATTGGGAACTTATGCCATAAGTGCTGCCGAATTAACTCGGGCTATAGCCCCTGTAGATCGCCCCGAGGATGGTGTGCTCTCTCTGGAGCAGTTATTGCCAGCGGTAGCAGCTGTGCGTGCGCAAGGTGAGCGCATCGTTATGACGAATGGCTGCTTTGATATTTTGCATGCCGGGCATGTGAGTTACCTGCAACAGGCTCGTGCTGAAGGCGATCGCCTGATTGTGGCGGTCAATGGCGATGCTTCCATTACGCGTCTTAAAGGTTCAGGCAGGCCTATTAATCCTCTGGATCGACGTATGGCTGTGTTGGCGGGCCTCAAAGCCGTGGATTGGGTCGTGGCTTTTGAAGAAGATACGCCTGAGAATTTGCTGCGGTGCATTCAGCCTGATGTGCTGGTGAAAGGAGGCGATTACGGTGTCGAAGGGGTGGTAGGCGCAGAGATCGTTAAGGCTTATGGCGGCGAAGTCAAGGTTCTGGGCCTGGTGGCAGGGGTATCCACCACGGCTGTCGTTGATAAAATACGTGGCTAATTCAGCGTGAATCTATTGCTGCTTACCCAGGAGGACATGCTGGGAGCTGAAGAGGCTTTTATTTCAGGTCAACGAGCCAAGCATCTTGAGCAGGTCTTGGCGATCCAACCGGGGGCTAGGTTAAAGGCCGGGGTGCTGAATGGGCTTATAGGCGAAGCTGAGGTGCTGGCTGAGGAAAACTCAGGTTATCGCCTGCGTTTTATCTGCAATCAGCCACCTCCTGAGCCCTTGCCACTTATTTTGATACTGGCGCTGCCGCGCCCTAAGATGTTGCGTCGTCTGTTGCAAATGGTGGCAGGTCTGGGGGCCAAAAGTATTTATCTTTTGAACAGCTATCGTGTGGAAAAAAGCTACTGGTCAAGTCCTTGGCTACAGGAACAGGCCATACGTGAGCAGTTGATGCTGGGTTTAATGCAGGCTAGGGATACTATGCTACCGACTGTCGAGTTGCGTTCGCGTTTTCGACCCTTCATTGAAGATGAATTACCCCATTTATTAGCAGGTCGTACCGGATGGGTGGCACACCCCGGTAGTCGAGAGCGCGTTCCCGTGGGATGGAATGCCCCTTCGGTTCTGGCGCTGGGCCCTGAGGGAGGCTTTATTCCTTTTGAAATGGATCTGATGGCAGCCCAGGGTATGCGTGCTATCAACATGGGACCCCGGATACTTCGGGTTGAGTGGGCCGTCAATAGCCTGGTAGCTCGTATGTTTACCCTATGATCTTGGTTGCAGGAGAGCGTAGGATAGACCAAGTCTATGGGTGGTTACCCTGATAACGAATGAGGTTGGAACATCGTTAGCAGCACCAGGGGATGAGGATATCACGATGGCTAAAAAACAGACCTCTACCGATGAGGTTCGCCCCGGCAAGTTCAGGCCGCATGGCCGTATAGACTTTCAGGTAGAGGGCCATATTCTGCTGGCTCATGCGATAGGCCCCTTTAATACGGAACTGATTGAGGCAGTGACCCAAGTGGATCATGCCTTATTGCGGCCGCTGATCAAATCCGGGCATTGGGGTGAGCTTATCGTATTTCAGCAAAGTGCCATGGGTTCACAACATACGCTATCTTTATTTACCCAGCACCTGCAGCGTTTCGTTGCCAATGGTTATAACGGCACTGCCGTGGCACTTATTATGGGCGCAGAAGTTGATGGCAGGCATGTGATGGCCCCCTTGATCGCGGGAGCGTATACGCAAGCCGGCATACGCAATGCTGTCTTCGATAATGTACAGGAAGGTAGGGACTGGCTGGAAGCTCAGATACAGGCAGGAAAACCTTGATTGGAAGTTGCACCGAGTACCTTTCTTGCTGCGCAACGGGCATTTCTTGAAGATTTCATAGCTCAACTTGTTGAAAAATGAGCTTTTGATTCGAAACTCTGGGCCGACAGTGCCTAAGAATACCTCATACTGACCTAGTGGCCTGAAATCGGGTGAGCCACGCCCGAACTGATAACGCTGCATTTCTGAATCGGATGCACGCTCGGCATGGGTAAGCTCTATCAAGGTCCCCACGGGCTGAGGCAGCTTTTGAGGGGCCGGCAGCAGGTACGAAGCAAGGTCGTCCTGCTGCCGATGTCCTTCCGAACTTTCAGAAGTATCTGTGCGGCTCCCACGTGGTCTATTCTATAGACGCCCACGACCAAATTGACGTGATTCGCGCCCTGCATCAGCGGCAGTATGAGCCATCTTAAGCGGCTGTCATCGACGGTTTAGGATGTCAATGAACACCTGTCCGCGCATTCCCCTTCTTAGGCGATACCAGCATTGCGCCAAGAGGGGGTCAAGCGGACGGTTTGGATTTTGACTTTGCTTTGGCCTTGCGTGTGTGTTCTCATGTTTTCCATACTT
>JAJZHP010000072.1 GCA_021804355.1 Pseudomonadota bacterium
TAACACGGCCCACGCTTGGTGAGACCGAGGTAAGTCGTAGTGGTGGCAACACCCCTGCGCTCTGGTCGTTGACCCAAGAAACCCCCGCTACAACGTTGCAAGGCGTTTAGCGGTGGGAGACTTCATTCCGTCAAATGCGCTGAATGCCACGGTGACGAGACGCAGATGATCGATGGCCCATAGTCCGGTTACACATCGAACACGGCGAATCGCCAGATTTAGGTCAGACTCCATGCATAGGTTCGGCCCATTCAACACGGAGTTGGAGGATTTCCCGCCCTTTATAGCGATTGATATCTAAGGCATACAGCATACGCACACGTTTAACGTGTTGCGGCCAGCTAGGCAAGTCCGGGCTGAACCACATGGCATCAACCGGACTGTTATCGCCAACCATGCATACCGATAATTTCAGGTAACGCTCTTTCAAAATACGCTGATCCAGAACAAGAAACTCGCCATAAAAAAGTGGCTCGGGAAAGCCTTGTCCCCAGGGACCGGCGCGCTGAAGTTGACGGGCCATCTCATCATGGAGTTCCTGAGCAGACAGTTCACCATCATGCCAACGCTCTGACTGAAAAGCGCTTAAAGGAACCAAGGCTTCGACGGCCTGTTCCAGTTGCCTGGAAAACTCAGGCCAATGCTCCCGTGGCAAGCTCAAACCTGCGGCCATAGCATGCCCACCAAAACGGGTTAATAAGCCCGGCGAGCGACTATCCACCCAAGCCAGGAGATCGCGCATATGTGCTCCGGGAATGGAGCGGGCTGACCCTTTAAGGGTTCCATCACCGGCATCAGCCAAGGCGACCACGGGACAACGATAACGCTCCTTGATACGACCAGCCAGTATACCTACCACCCCTTGATGCCACTCAGGATCAAATAACGTCAGCGCTCGCGGCTGACCGGAAATGGATAAGCGCGCGATATGTCCCTGGGCTTGCTGCTGCATCTGAAATTCAATATCACGACGCTCCAGATTCAGGGCATGAAGATCTTCAGCCATCGCTCTGGCTTCTTCTGGATCATCACTGAGCAGACACTCTATGCCATGACGCATATCATCTAGCCGACCGGCAGCATTGAGACGGGGAGCCAGTGAAAAACCCAGATCTGAGGCCAGCATATGAGATAAAGAGCGACCGCTGATCGCGGCTAGGGCAGCTATGCCCGCGCAGCATTTTCCAGCACGTATGCGGCGCAAACCTTGTTCTACCAAGATACGGTTGAGGTAATCGAAATGCACCACATCAGCTACCGTACCTAAGGCTACCAGATCAAGGTAATTAGCTAAATTGGGCCATGACTGCTGCGGGTACAACATCTGCATACGGCTACGTAAAGCCACTAAAAGATAAAAAGCCACCCCAACGCCCGCCAGATTTTTACCCGGAAAAGGACAGCTAGGCTGATTGGGATTGACAATAGCATCCGCTTGCGGCATATCTGCCCCAGGCAGATGATGATCCGTGATAAGAACCTTGACCCCTGCCGCCCGCGCACAGGCCACTCCTTCAAAACTGGAAATACCGTTATCCACCGTAACCAGTAAATCAGGCTTGCCCTGTTGCAGTACATACTGGACCAGTTCAGGGCTTAGACCGTAACCCATCAAAAAGCGATCAGGTACTTGATAGGCGACTCGCTTAAAGCCAAAATCACGTAAGGCGCGTACCATCAGGGCCGTGCTGGTAGCGCCATCGGCATCAAAATCACCACATACCACCACACTGCCCTGATGAGCATAGACCTCGCCTAATAGATCCACGGCCTCTGCAAGACCCAAGAGCTCCGGTCGGGGGAGTTCGGTCAGGGCCAGGGCCAGTTGCTCTGCCTTGACCCCTCTGGCCTCATAGACACGGGCAATGACCGGGTGCAACCCGGCCACTCCCCTCAGATCCGTGATCTGGGGCCGTCGTTTAATCACAGACCCTGCATATGCTTGACGATGGACTTTTCAACTTCACCCAAAGAGGCATCCAGAGTTTCCAGAACAGCTGACTGACACTGGCTGATGGCCGTATCAGGATCTTTGAGTCCATTGCCCGTCAAGGTACATACCACCTTGCTGCCTTCAGGAATTTTTCCTGAACGTATGTCACGCATGGCCCCTGCTAATGAAGCGGCGGAAGCGGGTTCGCAAAACACGCCTTCCTGCATGGCCAACAAACGCTGCGCCTGAAGAATTTCCGCATCGGTCAGCTCATCAAACCAGCCCTGCGATGCTTTTTGCAGTTCCCAGGCTTTTTCCCAGGACTGTGGATTACCTATACGTATGGCTGTAGCAACTGTTTCAGGCTGCGCTACCGGACCACCCCGCATAAAAGGTGCTGACCCTGCTGCCTGATAGCCCACCATGCGCGGACGCTGACTCACCACACCACGCTCAAAATATTCGCTATAGCCCATCCAATGCGCCGTGATGTTGCCGGCATTGCCTACGGGCAGGCAATGAAAATCAGGTGCCGCACCTAATTCTTCGATAATCTCAAAAGCTGCTGTTTTCTGGCCTTGAAGCCTGAAGGGATTGATCGAGTTAACGATGGTGACCGGAACATGCTCTGCCACTTGTTTGACCAGTTCCATGCCCGCATCAAAATTGCCACGTATCTGCAAGGTTACAGCACCGTACATCATGGCCTGGGCCAACTTACCCACGGCAATTTTCCCTTCCGGAATCAGTACAAAAGCGCGAATGCCCGCACGCGCTGCATAAGCTGCCGCTGCCGCCGAGGTATTACCTGTTGAAGCACAGATGATAGCCTTTGAACCCGCCTCTACTGCTTTGGTCACTGCCATAGTCATGCCGCGGTCCTTAAACGACCCTGTGGGGTTCAAGCCTTCATACTTGA
The DNA here is from genome assembly GCA_021804355.1 of Pseudomonadota bacterium. Taxonomy (GTDB): domain Bacteria; phylum Pseudomonadota; class Gammaproteobacteria; order Pseudomonadales; family Moraxellaceae; genus JABEVH01. The sequence goes on from JAJZHP010000072.1 coordinate 2,853, forward strand.
CGTAGATATCGACATCTTTCTTTAGCCACTGGGGCACATTCTTCAGACGAATCAAGGGGGTATTGCCTTCGCCCAGGGAGATGATGCGGGTATCATCAGAGACCGGGAGGTGATCACGGTATTTATGGATCAGCCCAGTGTATCGATTACCAAAACTCATAAATAGCTCCTCAAGCGCTCTTAGGCATCCAGATTTTCAAGACGTATACGCACCACATGATCGAGGATGTCTTCCAGAGCCTCGATTTCGGCGATAGCTGCATTCATGGCCGCTTCCTGAACCACTTTGGTCAGCAAGATAACCGGCACACGTCCTGCGGCATGTGCTGCCTTCTGCAGGATGGCTTCAATGCTGATACCATGCTGACTCAGGATACGTGTGACCTCAGCCAGTACGCCCGGACGGTCATTAGCCTGCAAACGCAAATAGTAGGCGGTACAGACTTCGTCCATGGCTAGCACACGGGTATCATCAAGAGCGTCCGGCTGAAATGCCAGATGTGGCACCCGCGAACCTGCGCCTTCTGCCATGGCACGAGCCACATCGACCAGGTCCGCTACAATAGCCGAAGCCGTGGGGCCCGCCCCAGCACCTGCTCCGTAATATAGCGTAGGCCCAACAGGATGAGAGACCACCAGAACGGCATTTTTAACGCCATGGACATTGCTGATCAGGCGGGCTTCGGGAATCAAGGTCGGGTGTACACGCAACTCAATACCCTGCTGTGTACGACGAGCAATGCCCAAATGTTTGATGTGATAACCCAACTCGGAGGCATAAGCCACATCTTCAGCGGTCAGACGTGTAATACCTTCGGTATAAACCTTCTTGAACTGTAGCGGGATACCAAACGCCAAAGAAGCCAGAATAGTCAGTTTGTGCGCAGCATCCGTGCCTTCAACATCAAAACTGGGATCGGCCTCGGCATAGCCCAGACTCTGAGCCTCTTTGAGCACCTCATAAAAATCGCGCCCCTTCTCCAGCATCTCGGTCATGATGTAGTTGCCAGTACCGTTAATAATGCCCGCCAACCACTCGATACGATTAGCCGCCAGTCCTTCGCGCAAGACCTTGATGATGGGAACACCACCCGCAACTGCCGCTTCAAAAGCTACATACACACCCTGCTTTTCTGCTAAGGCAAAAATCTCATTACCATGTTCAGCCAGTAAGGCTTTATTGGCTGTGACTACATGCTTGCCCTGTAAAATGGCCTGGGTGACTACCTCACGCGCTGTCGTGGTCCCCCCCATCACCTCCACGATGATATCGATGTCAGGATCATGCACCACATCAAATACATCGCGGCTCACGCGCACGGAGCCTGTGAGACATTGCGGATTATCGCGGCGAGCACCGACATGGGAAACCACGATGGGGCGTCCCGTACGCCGTGCAATTTCATCAGCATTTTCTGAAAGCAGACGAAATGCCCCGCCACCGACTGTTCCCAAACCTACGATGCCTACACGCACCGCCTTCTGTTTATCCCGCATGTTGAAACATCCCTGCCGCAAAGGCGGCAACATTAAGCAAGCATATCCGCCCTGTCAACGGTCGTTCAAACCCAGGGCATGATTCAGATCAGCGGGACTGAGGTAGCCCCCCAGTCTATCCCCCTGAGCTGAGAACAAAGCCGGGGTTCCATCCACACCGAGCTGCGTTCCCAAAGCATATTCCTTATCAATCAGAGACTGGCACGACTTGCCAGCGGTCTCAGGCACAGACATACCTTCCGTGGCATGATTAAGCGCATTGTGTTTATCCTGGGCACACCACACTGCTGCCATACGATGACCTGTCATTCCATCGGGTCCGCTACGAGGCCACGCCAGAAAACGCAGCTCAATACCTAGCGCATTGTAGGCAGCCAGCTGGCTATGTAATTTGCGACAGTAGCCGCAATCGACATCGGTAAAAGCATAAACCACAGCACGTGGCTTAGTTTTGGGACTATAAATAATCTCTTCATTGGCGGGGACTTGCGCTAATTTACTATGCGCCTGCTCTTGCATCACCTGATCAGAGAGATTAATCACCTGATCGCCTTCAAACTTTACGAAGTCACCCTGCACCATGTAGTGCGCATCGGATGACATGAAGATTGGCGCCATGCCATCGGCTTGCACCAGATACCAGCCAGGAATGGCGGCGGGCTGTATAGCACTGATGACGACATCGGGAAAAGAATGTGCGAATCTGGCACGAATCAGGGTCTGTGGATCACTCGCCAAAGCATAACTGCTTATCAGCCATAAGCTCACTGAAATCAGCATGTATCGAATCAGGTTACTCATTTCACGCCCTCGGATGATGTTTGGCATGTAGAGCTTGCAATCGAGCACGCGCCACATGCGTATAAATCTGTGTTGTCGATAAATCACTGTGTCCCAGCAACATTTGCACCACTCTAAGGTCAGCCCCATGATTGAGCAAATGTGTCGCAAAGGCATGGCGCAGCGTATGTGGCGACAAAGATTGTCTCACACCCGCTTGTCTGGCCATCGCCTTAATACGATACCAGAAAGCCTGCCGTGTCAGGGGCTCGCCTGTCGGACCAGGGAACAATACATCGCTAATTTTTTGACCCAACAGCAAAGGCCTGGCCTGAACCAGATAACGCTGGATCCACGCCATAGCCTCCTCCCCCAGGGGAACCAAGCGCTCTTTACCACCCTTGCCTTGCACCCTGACCACACCCTGACGCAAACTGACACGACCGAGACGCAAATTAACCAATTCACTGACACGAAGTCCACAGGCATACAAAACTTCCAGCATGGCCCGGTCTCGCAAACTGATCAGGGTATCTCCAGTTGCCGCCGAGAGTAAGGCCTCCACATCAGCCTCAGAGAGATCCTTGGGCAAGGCCGGGGAGATACGGGGGCCTTGCAACTCTGCTGTAGGGTCCTGTACACCCACCTGCTGGCTGCGCAGAAAACTAAAATAGCGCCGCAAACTCGACAATAGCCGAGCCTGTGAACGGCTCGAACGCTTTAACAAGACCGTCGATTGCACCATCTGCTGTAAATCTTGGGCCGTTGCCTGCCTAAGCGGCACGGGCAAGCACTGTTGGCATAAACGTAAATCCCTGGCATAAGCCTCAAGGGTCAGTTCAGCCAAACCCTGCATAGCCAGATAGCGTAAAAAGTCCTGAATATCAGCATCATGTTTTTGCATGTTTTACCTAAGAAAATGCCCGCAAGCGCGGGCATCCTCATAGCCTTGAACCAGCCTTAACCCGCGTTACGCGGCGTCAGCTTTTCACGAATACGCGCTGATTTACCTGTGCGCTCACGCAGATAGTATAGTTTTGCACGACGCACCGCACCACGACGCTTCACCACCACGGACTCAACCAAGGGCGAATGAGTCTGGAAGCAACGCTCCACACCCACACCGTTGGAGATTTTACGGACGGTAAATGCTGAATTCAAACCACGGTTCTTGATGGCAATGACCACACCCTCATAGGCCTGAAGACGCTCACGATCACCTTCTTTGACCTTAACTTGCACCACGACCGTATCACCGGGGGCAAAGGCAGGTATATTTTGCTTCATTTGCCGGTTCTCGATCTCTTGGATCAAGGGATGTTTGCTACTCATGACGGTACTCCTCATCGACTGCAGAGGCTAAGGCGCATGCAGTCCTCTTTATAAGACGCTTACGCGTCACCTTGGTGAGCCTGGGGCTGCACCTCTGCGCCTTCCTGGCGCAAGTCAAGGAGCCATGCCTGCTCCTCCTTCGTCAACGCTCGCCCCTGCAATAGATCAGGACGCCGTAACGCAGTTCTCTCTAAACGCTGACGATGTCGCCAGCGCGCAATCGCCTGATGATCACCCGACAATAAAATATCGGGTACTGCCAGTCCTTCACACAAAGGCGGCCGCGTATAATGCGGGCAATCCAGCCAGCCGTCGCTGAATGAATCCTGCTCGGCTGATTCGGAAGAGCCCAGCACCCCTGGCAGTAATCGGGTGATGGCATCCATCAACACCATCGCTGGCAACTCACCACCTGACAATACATAGTCCCCTACGGACCATTCCGCATCTACTTCCGTCGCCAGCAAGCGTTCATCAATGCCTTCATAACGACCACACAACAAAATCATCGCAGGCCATTGGGCCAGTTCAGCGACATCTGCCTGGGTCAAACGACGACCCTGAGGACTCAGATAAATAACCGGGGGCGTCAACCCCCGGGTAGCCGCTTTATCTTTAGCCTGCGCCAAGGCACGACGCAACGGCTCTATCATCATCACCATGCCAGGGCCACCGCCATAGGGACGGTCATCCACGCGCCGGTAACCGCCCTCCGCATAGTCACGCGGATTAAAGGCATCGACTTCAAGCACACCCTGTTCGACAGCCCGTCCCGTTACACCGTAAGCGGTGACCGCCTCGAACATAGCAGGGAATAACGTGATGGCGCCTACCCACATGATGCCCCCGACAATCAGAAGTCAGGATCCCAGTCCACCACGATGTAACCACCTGCCAGGTCCACATGGCGAACCACGGAATCCATCAACCAGGGGATCAGGCGTTCACGCTGATCACTGCTTTGTCCATCCCCGTGAACCACCAGTACATCATTGGCACCGGTCTCCATCATGGCATGCACATAACCCAAATCCCGACCATCTTGTAAACGAACGCGTTTATCAAGGAGGTCAGACCAGTAATAATCTCCCTCCTCCAGCGTCGGCAAAACTGAACGAGGCACATAAACCTGCGCCCCCACCCATGTCTCAGCGGTATTTCGGTCTTCAACGCCGACCAAACTGACCACCCACCCTTTGCCCTGGGCGCGCCAGTCCTTAATCTTTACCGCTTGCTGACGATCACCCAGCACCAATATCCAGGGCTGATAAGCAAACACATTTTCAGGTGGCGATGTATCGGAATACACCCAAAACATGCCGCGTATACCATGCGCAGACGTCAGGCGCCCTACAGGCACCCAGGTACTGTCCAGCAAGGTCAACTCAGGCTGCTGCCTTCTGTGCGCCCTTGATCAAGGCCGCCACACGTTCGGAAGGCTGCGCACCGCGAGACAGCCAGAACTGCAAGCGTTCCTGATTGATACGCAAGGCTTCAGCAGCACCCGCAGCAATCGGGTTAAAAAAGCCCAAACGCTCGATAAAACGACCATCACGAGCATTACGGCTATCAGTGACCACCAGATGGTAGAAAGGCCGCTTTTTGGCTCCACCACGTGCTAAACGAATCGTTACCATTCCAGTCTATCCTCAATGCTTAGGCAGGCATGCAGCTGCAAACATACCCACACAGGATTTGCTCAGCCACAAAGGGCGGGCATTATAGAGCCAATTGAAAAAAAATAGAAGACACCCCGAGCTTCTTTCCAGATTTCTTCAGTAACTCCCCGAACGCAAGCTCTGCTATAGTCCGAACGTCATCCATGGACTCGCCCACTTTCATGTTCAAGCTGCACCCGCAACTCAAACGCGACACCCTGCCGGTGGCCCGGTTCCCCCTGTGCCAGGTCAGGCTGATGAACGACATGCATTATCCCTGGCTTATCCTGATCCCGGCCCGCACACATATCCGTGAAATCTACGAACTAAGCGGCGAGGACCAGCAGCAACTCATGAAAGAATCCTGTCTGATCAGCCAGGCGCTACAGACAGGATTTCAAGCTGATAAAATCAATATCGCCGCCTTAGGCAACATGGTCCCCCAACTGCACCTGCATCATATCGCTCGCTATGAAAACGATGTCTCCTGGCCTAAACCGGTATTTGGCCAGCATCCTGCACAGGCGTATACCGACGAACACCTTAGCTTGATGCAAGATCAGCTCAAAACCTGTATTCAAAGACTAGCGGGTGACCTGAACATTCGCTGGCATCTCACGCGTTAACGCCTGCCCTTGCAGAGCGGACTGCCTGGAACCTGCTGCTGATCAGCCTGCCACTCTTCAGGCGTGTACAAATGCAGCGCCAGGGCATGTACACCTGAAGCCAATTCATCAGCGAGCAAACCATATATCTGTTGATGCCTGCGCACCCGTGATAAACCAGCCCAGACCGTATCGACGATCACTACCTTAAAATGCGTTTGGGAACCTGCCGGCACATGATGACCATCGCTCTCATTAACGACCTGAACATGACCAGCAGGGTAGGCCTGAGCCAACTTGGTTTCAAGGCGTTCTATCATCATCACGAAGCTCCAGACTACTTAAGGCCTATGTGGCAAATCCAGGTATTGCTGGCTTTGCATTTCAATCAAGCGACTTACTGTGCGCCTGAACTCGAAGGCCAGACGCCCTTCAGGATACAAACGATCAGGCACCACCTGAGCTGTCATCAATAATTTGACATGACGATCATAGAACTCGTCAACCATATTGATAAAACGGCGCGCAGCATCATCCTGCTCGGCACCTAGCTGAGGCACGCCCTGCAACATCACGGTACGGTAACGACGACTGAGTTCAATATAATCATTCTGACTGCGCATCTGCTCACAAAGCACATGAAAATCCAGCCAGACCAAAGATTCCGTAGCCGCTATGACCGACATAGAACGCTCATTGATCCATAAGGACTGAGACTGGGGCTCACCACCCCCGCTTAGATGACACCAGGCATCCATCAGAGCGTCCTGGGCAGTCTCATCCAGTGGATGATAAAACAAAGGCACTTTATCCAAATGACGCAAGCGATAATCATGGCCTGCATCCATATGTAGCACCTGACACTGTGCTTTAAGCATGGCGATAGCAGGGAGAAATCGCTCGCGCTGCAAGCCGCGCTCATAAAGCCGATCAGGCTCAAGATTACTGGTAGCCACCAAGGTAACCCCTCGAGCAAACAAAGCCTTAAACAGCATGCCCAGCAGCATGGCATCGGTGATGTCATTGACGTAAAACTCATCAAAACAGATGACCACCGCTTCACGAATCAGCTTATCTGCCAGCTTTTCCAGGGGATCACGCTCCCCTGCCAACAACTTGAGTTCCTGATGCACACGTTGCATAAAACGATTGAAGTGGCTGCGTAATTTACGTCGAAATGGCAGGCTGTCGAAAAACAAATCCATCAAATAGGTCTTGCCGCGCCCTACGCCTCCCCAGAGATAGACACCTTGTACCGACTGCATATGTCGCGACCGTGCAAAACGATGGAAGACGCCATGCATGCGTGCCTGCTCATAACGCGACACCAGTTCACGACACAATCCATCCAGCGCCAGGACCGCGCGCTTCTGTTCAGCATCTGGCTGAAAACCTGCAGCCACGTCTTCTTCATAGCGTTGCAGCAAAGACATCGTACCCAACTCCTTAAATTAGCACGAAGCGGCTAGCCAGCTTTGCATAGGTTCATGGATACGAGCGACCATCTCGGGCAAACGTCCATGAAAAAAATGTCCACAGCCGGGCAACTCTTCAAACCGGGTCACAGCCGGGGTCGCTTTTACCCAGTCCCGAACTGCATCAATCGGCACCAGTTCATCAGCATCGCCTTGTACTACCCAGGTCGGCGTTGGCAACGCCAGATGTTCAAAGGGATAATTTTGCACCGGAGGAGCGATCAGCAGCAGGTGCCGACAGCGCTGATCACTGGCTGCCACAGCCGCCGCCACATAGCTACCGAAAGAAAAGCCTGCCAGGGCAAAGTAAGGGACGGGCCATTGTTGCAACCCCGCCTCGATCACTGCACGCAGATCATCAAGTTCACCGCGGCCATGATCGTGCACTCCCTGACTATGCCCAACTCCACGAAAATTAAACCTTAAAACAGGTAAGCCGAGATCACGATAATGCCGGACCAGAGTCGTGACCACCTTGTTATTCATCGTACCCCCACCTAAGGGATGCGGATGACATATCACCACCAGAGGCTGCGCAACTCGCTCTGCCGCTGGCAAGCTCAGCAGAGCTTCCACGGCTCCCCCAGGCCCTGTTACCCGCAAAGAAGTTTCACCCTGCAACCATGATTGCATTTTTTCCCTCATCGAAAAGGCGCTCTTAACCCAGAATGGTATAGACTTGCAGACTGGGAAGCTATGGCTTGCGTGGGGAAAACTCAATTATGAGCTGGCTGTTATATGTGATGTGTCTAGGGGTCGGAGGACTCGTAGGCTTTTTATATGCTCGGCGCGTACCGGCCGATGACCGAATCAAGGAACTGGAGTTGCATTTGACCTCCTTGCAGGCCAAATACGAACACTACCAGGAAAGGGTAACGGAACATTTTTCCAGTACAGCCCAGATTGTCAATGCACTGACTCAGCAATACCGGCAGTTGCATGATCATCTACGCCAGGGCGCAGATACCCTGTGCAGTGACACGCGTCGACATGGCCAGGACAATCCTAGTCGCGCCTTTCTGCCTCTGGGACCTGCCGCCATGACCTCACTGCATGACCCCGTTGATCCTGCGTATTTGGCTTCTGTGGCACCGCCACGAGATTATGCCGATAAAGCTCCGCATGACAAAGGCATGCTGGATGATGAATTCGGCCTTAAATGACATCCCCTTCCGGTCTAATCGTTTATTGCCGCCCGGGTTTTGAATCCGAGGCGGCTACTGAGCTCGAACAGGCACTTAACCACCGTGATTGCCCGGGTTCATGCCTGCCTCTGGCTCCAGGGCGCCTGCTTTGGCAACCGCGACGAGGTAGCCCGCAACGAACACTACCCCTGGATCTTTGGTCTAACCTGATTTTTACACGTCAGTGGGCGCTGCATCTAGGCAGCCTTGAAGATTTGGATACACGCGATCGTATTGCCCCTCTGCTGCAATCTCTACCTGCAGACCTGTCGGTACATGAACTCTTTCTCGACACTCCCGATGGCAATGAAGGCAAGTCCTTGAGCCGTTTACTGAAAGCTCTGCAATCCCGACTGATGCAAGGACTGCGTGAACGAGGCCTCTGGCAAGCTGATAGCCCCTGGCGACTGCATCTTTTATTTATCAGCGGCCAGCACGTACATTTTGGTATCAGCCATCGTCAGCATGCCTCCCCCTGGAGTATGGGTATTCCCAGACTGCGCCTGCCTAGCCAGGCCCCCAGCCGTTCTACCCTGAAACTCGATGAGGCCCTGCAAGTCATGCTGGATGAACAGGAACGTCAGCGCTTATTGCGCCCTGGCATGCGCGTGGTTGATCTAGGAGCAGCACCCGGAGGCTGGACCTGGCATATGTTGCAGCGCGGCATGCAGGTCACCGCCATCGATAACGGAGCGCTGGCGCCCGCCGTGCTGCAGGCCGGCCGGGTCGAACATCTGCGTCAGGATGGTTTTCAATACACACCACGCAAAAAAGTGGACTGGTTGCTTTGCGATATGGTGGAGAAACCACAAAATATCGCCCGACTGGTAGCCCGGTGGCTGGAACAGGATATGACCCGCGCCGCCATCTTCAACTTGAAACTCCCGATGAAACGCCGCTTAGATGAGGTAAGAACCTGTCTGGATATCATACGTACAGGTATGTCACGCACGGATGAAGGCATGGAATTGCGTGCGCGACAGCTTTACCATGACCGCGAAGAGATCACAGTCTTGCTGCTACCCGTACGTATGAGCTCTACCACAAGACACTAAACAGGCACAGGGCAATCCACATAGACATGCTCAATGCCCAGCTGTTCAGCTACCCAGGCCCCCAGGGCCTGTACACCATAACGCTCGGTAGCGTGATGACCTGCGGCAAAATAATGCACTCCACTCTCTTGTGCCAGATGAACCGTGGGCTCACTGATTTCACCGCTGATAAATGCATCCAGTTCTAGCTCAATGGCCTGCTGTAGCATGGACTGCGCCGCTCCTGTGCATAAACCAAGGCGATGTATCCTATGAGGAGACCCCGCTATATGCTGAATAACACCGCCTGTCAACCGTCGAAGCTGTTCAGCCAGAGCCTCGGCTGATATCGCAGGCAGCGTCCCCCAAACGCCGGGGATTTTCGGATCATGCGGATACAAGACACTGATCTCCTGCAAGCCCAGACGTTGCGCCAGCTGCTGGTTATTACCCCATTGTGGATGGACATCCAGAGGCAGATGGTAAGCCAGTAAAGAAACGTCAGCCAACAGCAGGGTCTTG
>JAJZHP010000073.1 GCA_021804355.1 Pseudomonadota bacterium
GAAATAACAGGAACTTTCACTACGGATGATTTGCTAACGCATATATTCAGCAGTTTTTGTCTGGGCAAGTAAAAGCAAAGATCATGAGCGTGTTTTAATCGATTCGCTATTGAAACGATGTGGATGTTTTCCAGTAATACCTGCATAGAATTTTTGGATATCAGGCATATCCTTTTCCAGATCACCGGTGGGCCAGAAGATACGACCGATACCTCCTTCCCGTTTTTTAAAGTCTAGATAGGCCATGGCAATGGGTACCTGAGCACCGGTAGCAATACGATAAAAACCGGTTTTCCAAGCAGTGACCTGTCCTCGGGTACCTTCAGGAGGAATGATGACCGTCAGCGTGTTACAACGATTGAAGGCGGCAATGGTCGCAGGCACAACATGCCCGGCTTGATCCCTGTCGACGGCAATTCCACCTAGCCAGCGCATGATGCCACCTATTACTGGAGGGAAAAGGCTGGCTTTGCCCATCCAATGCACACGCAAGCGTAATGCAAAACAAACCATCAACGTATAGGGAAAATCCCAATTGCTGGTATGCGGTGCAGCAATCATCACATACTTAGGTTCAAGAGGGGCCGAACCAACGACCTTCCAACCCTGCATGCGCAATATCAACGTAGATATCCAGCGACATAGGGTGTTGATAACGGGGGTTTCAAATATAGTGGTTTGCATGCCCAGCCTGGATTCAAAGAATATCCTACCTTAGCCTAGCTGACATTAGCAGGCTCACAGCAGGTTGCGCATGTTAAATGGAAATTGGCTTTAGAACAGAAATTTTTTCTAAAGGTGTAAGAAATAGGTGAGGACGTACGACTACTGTTTTAGTGGCAATAACGCCACAGTCTTTTACGATGAGGATAGACCATGAACAAGAATACATTTGCAGTCACCGCCCTGTCCGCAACTCTGGCCCTGGCAGGATTGGCTATGTCATCAGTTGCGCAGGCAGATACGATGGTCAAGTGTTATGGTGTTGCCAAGGCAGGTAAGAATGGCTGTGCAGCACCTGGTCATGCCTGTGCGGGTCAGTCAACACGTGATAACTCCCCATCGGATTGGGTGCAGATGGCTAAGGCTTCTTGCGAGCAGATGGGGGGCAAACTGAGCGCGCCTAAGTCTTAAAGTCTAAATCTCAGTCAAAAGTCCAGCTGAGGGGTGGGAGAACTCCCGCCCTGGAGAATTCCGATGAGGTTACCAGCACATGCCGGATTGGGATTGCGCGATCCTTATATGGATGCCTTTATCGGGGGACATCCAGAGGTAGCCTGGCTGGAAGTTCATAGTGAAAACTATTTTTGTGGTGGACCGCGTCGGGCCAGCTTATTAAAAATTAGGGAAGCGTATCCTATTAGTTTGCACGGCGTAGGTCTTGGGCTAGGGTCCGCTGTTCCTCTGGACTTGGCACATCTAAAGCAATTAAAGCAACTGATCAATGATGTACAGCCAGCCCAGGTATCCGAACATTTATGCTGGAATCGCGACCGCTATGGAGTGATTCATGATCTTCTGCCGTTACCCATGACAAAAGCAGCGTTAGCCTGCATGGTCTCGCATGTTGATCAGACCCAGGAATTGCTAGGTCGCAGCATAGCCATTGAGCATATTTCGCGTTATATACAAAACTCCGGCGCAGAGATGTCAGAAGGGGAAATGCTGAATGCACTGATAAAACGCACCGGATGCAGCTTACTGCTGGATATTAATAATCTGGAGGTTAATCGCCGGAATCACGGCGATGATCCCAGTACGTTTATTCAAAACCTAACACGGGGCATGGTCAGTGAAATACATATAGCGGGCTATAGCGAAGAGCCGGATGGATCTTGTGTCGATACGCATGGGTCAGCGGTTAGTGAAGAAGTATGGCGACTACTGGAACTGGCCATTGAAAAGCTGGGGTCATTGCCGGTTCTGCTGGAACGGGATACGGCGCTGCCTCCTTTGGAAGACCTAATGTTAGAGGTGCAGCGTGCCGGAAAACTACTCCAGCGATCTTGAACACTGGCAATCGACGATGGCGGCAGCCATTCGATTAGGCGATGACCCGGCTTATGCTATTTATCACCGCACCCAACGTTATAACCGTCTAGATGCTCTAAAGCAGATCTTTCCTGCTCTGGAAAAAATCATGGGTAAACAGGCAGCTACAGGTATGTTGCTGGCATATGGTGACGCGAATCCTGCTCTGCAAGCTAATTTGATGTATCAAGGAGATGATTTGCCTGTGTGGTTAACGTCCCTGCCTGAATTAGCTGAATTTCACTGGCTTGCTGATTTAGCGCGATGGGATCTGGCGATGCATCATGCCTGGCTGGCTGAAGATAATGAAGTTAACTTTCCAGGCTGGTTACGTCCAGACCTGCAATGTGTCGAGAGCGCCTGGGACCTACCTGGTTGGCAGGACCAGGGTACATTGACCCAATTACCGATACATGGGTATTGGGTCCTGGGAAGACAAGCGGACAATATCAGGGTCGAGTCCGTTGAACAGGAGTACTTCACCAGCCTTGCTCGTCTGAAGTCACTGAACGTAGATCAAACTCCCGAGCCGGAAGATCAGATAAATCTGACTTACTTTACCGGTAAGGGCTGGTTGAGCGCCGTTGCCATCAATCAAGTTTCTGCTTTTCTTTAACGATTTTATCGACTTCAACCTGATCTTCAATAACTTCAAATATTTCACTGGCGGCATCACCAAGTTTTTGGTTGATCAACCGTATACTTTCATAAATTTTGGCAACCCTGGCGCGGTAAGCTTGCACGGCAGCTTGATCTTCCACACCTATGGTTTGAACAAGAGTGTCTTCAACGACCTGATGTATGCCCTCGACCATACGGGATCCACGTTCCACCGATTCTTGCAGCAGATCTTTGATCGCTTCCATTTGTTGCAATAATGCCATGATTGCCACCTCGACGAAGAATGTATGCCCTATGGGACGTAATAAAATGCCTATTAGCCAAGCTCACCATCAGATTAAGCCTAAAGGGCACAACAGTATCCAGCAATTTCTTAGGTAAAAAATGCTGATAGTACAGGTTATAGCAACGTTAAAATTCTATATTTACCATCCATACGCAGCAAAATTTAGAAATCATAATGGTATTTGCTGATAAAAAGCCCCAAAGCATTGCCAAAAATTTGTCGTATTTATTCCTGTTTTTATCAGGAATTTCGCAGGCATAGCTAATATCAGAGCACATATGTTCACAAAATGCCATAAATGCGGCATTTAAGTCAACGTTTGTGCACTGTAATCTGATGGGCGGTATTTTTCAAAGCACAGTTGTGCTTTCGAACAGGGGCCCGATTTGATACTCTAAATGTCCTTAATTATCACAATAATGAAACATACTCTTGGACAGGTACTGATCATCAGTGGGGGTAAGATGATGCTCAGTCGGGTTGCTGTCTGAGGTAATCAGGAGTTGACCATCATGACCTTGCGCGTAGAACGCAAACTTCAAACACGACATACGCTGATGGATGCAGCTCTGAAATTACTGGATGAAGGAAGAAGTTTTGCCAGCCTCAGTTTACGTGAGGTCACCCGCGAGGCAGGTATCGTTCCTACGGCCTTTTACCGGCATTTTGAAAGTATGGATGATTTGGGTCTGGCGCTGGTGGAGTCGACGATCAGCACGTTAAGGCAACTGGTTCGTGGGGCCCGACAGCATTTGCAGACGGGCAATATGATTATCAGTGCCAGCGTCAAAGTGTTTCTGGAGTTTGTTTCCTTGAACCACCGTGAATTTGGCTTTGCTGTGCGGGAGCGATTTGGTGGCTCTGCCGTCATCAGACATGCTATTGCGCGAGAAATCCATGTGTTTTCTCAGGATTTAGCTGCAGACTTATTGCGCTTCCCCCTGTTTAACCAAATGCGCCGACAGGATGTAGATATGGTGGCAGGATTCCTAGTTACTTCCGTGGCCAATGCGGCAGGCGAATGGCTTGAAATCGATCCCCAGGATGAATTACTCCGGGTAGCCTATCGAGAAGCGCTAGTGAAGCAGTTGCGTTTATTGCTTCTAGGCGCCATGGCGTGGCGGCCCACACCCACGTGAACTCGGATTTTTACAGCATCATAGCCTTCTCAGGTGCTAACTAAATTACCTGACTATTGGGGTAAGCCAACATAGGTTGCGGTTTTTCTTTAAATGCACAGGGATAACCCTGCTAAAGGGACGCGCAAAACTGAAGTCTATACCACCTAGCCCAGGCTACTGTAAAATGCACCTATGCCCTGATATCTTGTTCAGCGCTGAAGGTGAGCGCTGACAAGTTGAGTGTGGGCATGGATGTTCCTCCGAAGAGGCAAGCTTCTGTTCACAGCATTAACGGCAGCTCTTGGGCTGACCAGTGAGGGCTGCCAGTTGTATCTATTCCACCGATGTAGAGTGTAGGGCATGAATTTTTCCCAGCGGTATGATGTCATTGTTATTGGCGGAGGCCATGCTGGCACGGAGGCAGCGTTAGCCTCAGCCCGCATGGGTTGTGCAACCCTTTTGCTGACACATAACATAGAAACTCTGGGTCAAATGAGCTGTAATCCTGCTATCGGCGGGATAGGTAAAAGCCATTTGGTTCGTGAGATTGATGCCATGGGGGGGGCCATGGCTCAGGCAACAGATCGCGCGGGTATCCAGTTTCGTGTTTTGAATGCACGCAAGGGGCCGGCAGTCCGGGCTACGCGAGCTCAGGCCGATCGCATCCTCTATAAGGCCGCCATTCGTAACCTATTGGAAAACCAGCCAGGATTACATCTGTTTCAGCAGGCCGTTGATGACCTTATCGTGACGGGTGATCAAATTGAGGGCGTGATCACGCAAAGCGGTTTAAAATTTTATGCCCGCAGCGTCGTATTAACAGCAGGGACTTTTTTGGCGGGTTTGCTGCATGTGGGGTTGAGCCACTACCCGGGTGGGCGCGCTGGTGATCCGGCTGCAGTTAGTTTATCAGCACGCTTGCGTGAGCTTCCCCTGCGAGTGGGGCGTCTGAAGACGGGAACACCACCGCGTATTGACCGACGTAGTATCGATTTTTCCCGGTTGGCCGAACAGCATGGGGATACACCTGTCCCCGTCATGTCCTTCATGGGCGACGCATCCTGGCATCCTCGTCAGATACCTTGCCACATGACCTATACCAATGAACGCACGCATGACATCATACGAGCCAATCTTGATCGCTCTCCTATGTACACAGGCGTCATAGAAGGGGTAGGACCACGATATTGTCCTTCGATAGAAGATAAAATTCATCGATTTGCAGACAAATCTTCCCATCAGATTTTCCTCGAACCGGAAGGGTTGAATGCCCAGGAAATTTACCCCAATGGCATTTCAACCTCCCTGCCTTTTGATGTTCAACAGGAACTGGTACGTACTATTCCTGGCTTGGAAAATGCGCATATCACGCGTCCTGGCTATGCTATCGAATACGATTTCTTTGATCCTCGCGATTTGCGGCCTACCTTACAGTCTCGTTGTTTGCAGGGACTGTATATGGCCGGGCAAATCAACGGCACCACGGGGTATGAAGAAGCTGCTGCCCAGGGCCTGCTGGCAGGTATCAATGCTGCTTTGGCAGCTCAGGATCGTGATCCCTGGTTTCCTACCAGGGATCAGGCCTATCTGGGTGTGATGATCGATGACTTGATTACGCTAGGCACGCGTGAGCCTTACCGTATGTTTACATCAAGAGCCGAATATCGACTGCAATTGCGTGAAGACAATGCCGATGAGCGACTGACCCCTGTGGGTTACGCCTTGGGACTGGTGGATGAACAGCGTTGGGCATCGTTTACGCTGAAACAGGCAAGCGTGCAGCAGGAGTCGCGTTGGTTGCGTGAAACCATCATGCATCCCAACACCCCTGAAGCATTAGCACTGAATGCACGCACAGGTGAGACTCTGAGTAGAGAATACGCGTTGCTGGAGCTACTGCGGCGTCCAGGGGTGACCATGTCAGACCTGCTGGGCGTCATGGGTCGGGAAACCGATGCCATTGTGGCTGAGCAATTGGAAATACATACGAAGTATGCGGGGTATATCGATCGACAGGCCGAAGATATCGCAAGGTTGCGCAAGCATGAAGATCTAGTGTTGCCTGAAGATTTTGATTATCTGTCCGTATCGGGACTTTCCAATGAGGTCAGGCAAAAACTGCGCGAAACCAAGCCGCACTCATTAGCCCAAGCGGGGAGAATTCCTGGCGTAACACCTGCAGCGGTTTCCTTACTGTTAATTCACCTGCGCAAGCAGGGATCATTGTCGCGTGCATCATGAACGAAGATGCACGCAGCTGCCTGCATCAGGGGTTGCAGGGACGTGCTGATCATCAAGCCTTAGCGCGACTAGAAGCCTATGTCGATGCGCTGCTTACATGGAATCGTGCTTATAACCTGACTGCGCTCAAAGAGGAAAAACAGGTTGTTATACGACATATTCTGGATTCAGCCAGTATACTGCCGGCCTTACAGAGTCCCCTGCTGGATGTAGGTACGGGTCCAGGTTTGCCAGGATTAGTGCTTGCCGCATTAAAACCTGATGCGGATATCACGCTTCTGGACAGTAACGGCAAAAAAGTAAGGTTTCTCCGACAAATGATCAGTGAGCTAGAACTTCCTAACGTTAAGGTCATATGGGGGCGAGTGGAAGATCAGCATGGCCGTATCTACCAGGCCATCAGCAGCCGGGCGTTTGCCAGTTTGCTGGAGATGCGGCAAGCCTGTCATCATCTGCTGATTCAAGGAGGTTGTTATCTGGCCATGAAAGGGCGCTATCCTGAGGAGGAATTGCAACAACTACCTGAGGAAGTCGAGGTAGAATCCTGTCAGGTCCTGGAAGTACCCTATTTGCAGGAAGCGAGACATCTGGTCATTTTGCGAGAGCGTCATCCCGCTGAGGAGTAACCATGGACAAAATTTTTGCCATTGCCAACCAGAAAGGTGGTGTCGGTAAAACAACGACGAGTGTGAATCTGGCCGCCTGCCTTGCAGCAACACGCCGCCGCATTTTGCTTGTCGATATGGATCCTCAAGGCAACGCAACCATGGGATCAGGTCAGGATAAGTATGAACTGGAACGTAGCTCCTATGATGTACTGACACGACATTGTCCGCTGGACGCTGCCCTGCAAAAACAATTACCCGCAGGCTATCACCTCCTCGGTGCCAATCATGATCTGGTTGCAGCTGAAGTTGAATTGGTCAGCGCTATTGGGCGTGAATTGCGCTTACGACAAGCTCTGGAAACGGTCAAGAACAACTATGACCTTATCCTGATTGATTGCGCTCCCTCGCTGAATCTGTTGACCATCAATGCATTGGTTGCTGCCGATGCGGTGATTATTCCCATGCAATGCGAATACTTTGCCTTAGAAGGTCTGGCAGCCCTTAAAGATACGATTGAACAAGTCAGTGCTTCGGTGAACCCAGGACTACATATTGCAGGTATCCTTCGCACCATGTTTGATCCACGCAATACGCTGTCGACAGATGTCTCATCAGAATTGCAACAACATTTTCCCGAGCAGCTGTTTGAAACTATCATTCCGCGAAATATCCGGCTGGCTGAGGCTCCTGCTCATGGCAAACCGGTATTGTTATATGACAAGGCATCTCGCGGGTCGATGGCTTATCTGGCCCTGGCAGCAGAGATACTGCGCCGACAGGACCAGCATGCTGCTACACCCGCCTGACCCGATTGCTTATGTGGAGTTGAGATATTGTGAATACCAAAAAAAGGGGACTAGGCAGCGGCCGTGGACTGTCAGCTTTGCTCGGCCAAGCCCGGGAAGTCGCGCAAGAGGTTGCAGCCATCGCCGAGGGGCATTTCGATGATGGAGAACTTCGTCGCCTGCCCTTGCATCAAATGCAGCGCGGCCGCTATCAACCACGCCGCGAGATGGATGAAGACTCACTCAAGGAATTGAGTGAGTCTGTACGCCAACATGGCGTCATGCAGCCCATTGTAGTTCGTCGCCTTGCGGAAGACCGGTATGAGATCATAGCAGGGGAGCGGCGATGGAGAGCGGCACAGCAGGCTGGATTGGAAAGTATACCTGCCATCCTGCGCGACATCAGCGATGAAACTTCATCTATCATGGCCTTGATAGAAAACATCCAGCGAGAGGACTTAAATCCCCTGGAGCAGGCTATGGCACTACAGCGTATGTCCCAGGAATTTGATCTCACTCATGAAAAACTGGCTGACACCGTGGGTAAATCACGCGCCAGTGTGACCAACCTATTACGACTGCTGCAGCTACAACCCGATGTTCGTCAAATGCTGGAAAATGGTGACATCGATATGGGTCATGCGCGGGCTCTTTTAGGGCTGCAGGCGGGCGCGCAAAGCGAAGCAGGAAGACAGGTTTGCGCGCGCGCCCTGTCGGTCAGACAGACCGAAGAGCTCGTACGCAAGATGCAGCAACCACCTACGCAGAAAACAAACGAAAAGCAGAATCCAGATGTTCGGCGTTTGGCCGAAGGCCTGAGCGAACGCCTTGGGGCCCAAGTGCGCATCCAATATGACGAACGAGGGCGGGGAAAATTAACGATAGCCTACAGCTCTTTGGATGAACTGGACGGTATTTTGGCTCATATAAGATAAAAGGGGATGGCTCATGACAGTACTCGTTCAGCCTGGCTTTCACCACTACCAATTCCGCATTCAGGCAGATCAGCATGAATGGTTGGCAGACTTAGATCGCACGGTCGGGGGTCAGGATACCGGTCCTAATCCACATCATCTGCTGGAATCAGCGTTAGCCGTCTGTACAGCACAGACGCTGACCATGTATGCCGAACGCAAACAGTGGCCATTGCAGGGGGTGAATGTTCAAGTCGCGAGTGAAACCATAGAAGGTAAAACTCAACTGCAACGGCGCATCGAGCTGATCGGCGCGTTGGATGCCGAGCAACGAGCAAAACTTTTGCAAATAGCTGATCGATGCCCCATACATCGTATCCTGACGGGCCCCATCGCGGTGCAGACTGAATTAAGCTCAACGCCTTTGCCCTAAAAAAGCGCTGGATTGAAAAGGCTGTTTTAAAAAATACCTAGCAGGGAAGGCATGTCACAGATCAAGAAACCTCTTATTTGCCTCAAAATATGGCATACAACGCCTGAGTTTGGTTGCGGTACGGTTCAGGAATATTTATAATCCGCGCGCTTAAAGGCTTTCCATGAACATTTTTTTAACCCAGATGGGCCGAGTTGGGTAAACACGGGGACATGTATGAAACCTCCGTACCAGCAGGACTTACGTTGGCGTTGGGTAGGGTGCCAGCTCGCCCTGGGGCTCATGGCCATAAGCATAGCAATTGGGCACTCCCGTGTAGCCGCTGAGGCCGCTTTTGAAGGGGTGGCGGTTGCCTGGATGGCCTCCTTATGGTGGATGTGGCAGGCTTATAGATTTCATGCAGCCTTGGGGCCAGCCCAGGCGTTGCAGGGCTTGTATCGGGCTGAGTTAGGCAAAATGATACTTGCCTGTTTGCTGCTCGCTGTGCTGTTCAAGGTACAGCATGGCAGGCAGGCAGGTTATTTACTACTGGGTTACAGTTTGCCACAGCTGGGTATGTGGCTGGTATTGGCCGTGCAAGGTAGGAATAAAGGCTGATCGGCCATGCCGATCGCCAAGCGGTATCCCTTAGACGTGATTGAGAGACGGTGGAAGTTTATGGCCCTAACGTCCGGCGAGTACATCAAGCACCATTTGACCAATTTGACGTGGGGTTGCCACGCTGGCCATTGTGGTATGGCGTCTTCCATGGAAGAGGCGCATGCCATGGGCTTCTGGTCGGTGCATGTAGACAGCATGGCCTGGTCCATAGGAACGGCCATCTTCTTAGCCTGGGTATTGCGTAGGGTCGCGGTTCGTATGACCCGTGGTGTGCCCGGCAAACTGCAAAATCTAGTCGAAGTTCTGGTCAACTTTGCTGACAGCTCAGTGAAAGAAAGTTTTCAGGGTCGCCAGGCCAGTCCTATGATAGCGCCTATGGCACTTACCTTGTTTGTTTGGATATTTGCCATGAATTTCATGGACTTGATCCCCGTTGACATATTGCCTATGCTATTTCAGGCCATGGGTATAGAACATATGCGTGTGGTTCCAACCACAGATCCCAACATTACCTTAGGGATGGCTGTTTTTGTATTCCTGATGATCATATTCTTCAGCATACGGCACAAGGGGATAGGTGGATTTGTTGGCGAGCTGACCTTGCATCCTTTTAACCACCCCGTCTTCATTCCGTTCAACTTTCTCTTGGAAGGTGTGGGGTTGTTGGCCAAACCGGTTTCACTGGGCATGCGACTTTTTGGCAATATGTACGCAGGTGAGCTGATCTTTATCCTTATCTGTACTATGTACGCGGCCAATGTCTTCTTAGGGTCGTTTGGCGTAGTACTGCAGTGGGCATGGGCCGTTTTCCATATCCTGATTATTACGCTGCAGGCTTTTATTTTTATGATGTTGACCATTGTGTATATGAGTGCTGCACAAGAATCTCATCACTGAGCAAGTGTTTTGGGTCTTTACGATTTATTTAACTGAAGAAACGAGGTGTATAAATGGAAACTGTTCTGGGTCTGACCGGTATTGCTGTGGCCATTCTGATCGGTGCCGGCGCATTGGGTACCGCCATTGGCTTCGGCCTTCTGGGCGGAAAGTTTCTGGAAGGTTCTGCTCGCCAGCCCGAACTCGCTCCCATGCTGCAGACTAAAATGTTCATCGTAGCTGGTTTGCTGGATGCTATCTCGATGATTGGTGTTGGTATTG
Organism: Pseudomonadota bacterium; assembly: GCA_021804355.1. GTDB lineage: Bacteria > Pseudomonadota > Gammaproteobacteria > Pseudomonadales > Moraxellaceae > JABEVH01. The sequence goes on from JAJZHP010000073.1 coordinate 10,799, forward strand.
GTCTGTATCTGCTGTTCGCCAATCCCTTTGTGGCACAGATTGCCCAACACGTCGCCAAGTAAGTCGATCAAGGTTTGGGGGGCGGGTGACCTAGGTTAAGGTCACCCACAAGCAATCAGAACAGTTGAGGTGTCAGCGTGGATATCAACGCAACCCTGATCGGGCAGCTCGTATCACTGGCAATCTTCGTGTGGTTTTGCATGAAGTATGTCTGGCCGCCTATCACGTCGGCCTTAGCCGAGCGTCAAAGCAAGATCGAAGAAGGTCTGAATGCTGCTTCGAAAGCTGAACAAAGCCTTCAAGAAGCACAAGCAAAGGTTGCTGATGAACTGAAGGCAGCCAAGCAGCAAGCAGCTCAGCTGATTGAGCAAGCCAACAAGCGCGCCGTGGCCATGGTTGAAGAAGCCAAGCACCAGGCAGCGGTGGAAGCTGCTCGTGTTAAGACGGCCGCTCAGGCAGAAATGGAGCAGGACGTCAGTCGCGCACGCGATCAGTTAAGACGGGAGCTGGGACAGCTGGCAGTGCTGGGGGCCGAAAAGATTCTGGGTGGTGAAATTAACCCGCAGAAGCATGATGCCATGTTGAACGAACTGGCAGGTCAACTGTAAGCGGGAGCATCAAGCATGGCTGAGTTGACAACCCTTGCAAGACCCTACGCCAAGGCTGTATTTCGCTTGGCTATGGAACAGAAAAACCTGGCTGCATGGTCTGATATGCTGGCCTTGCTGGCTGCGCTGATGCGTGATAAAGAGCTAGCCGCCTATTTGAGTCAACCGCGGTGGACAGCAGCTGAGCAGGCCGCTGCCCTGTGTAAGGTCGCAGGTGAAGCTGTCAGTACGCAAGCCCAGGCTTTGGTCGGTGAACTGGCACACTACAAGCGCTTAACACTGCTTCCGTACATCGCTGCTTTATACGAGCAATACCGTGCAGATCAGGAACGCAGCGTTGAAGTTCAAGTCACTTCAGCCTACGACATGACACCAGAACAAACGCTCCAGTTACAGCAAGCGCTAGGGAGCAGACTGGGTCGAGACGTACATATTGCTTCCCATACCGATGCCAGCCTTTTGGGTGGTGTTATCGTGCACGCAGGTGATCTGGTTATTGATGCCTCCGTGCGTGGACGAATCGCAAAATTACGCGATTCCCTGAATTCTTAAGTTTGAGGGCTTAGAGCATGCAGCAACTCAACCCCGCAGAGATCAGCGAGCTGATCAAGCAGCGTATCACCGATCTGAAAACCGCATCGGAGGCGCGTAATGAAGGTACGGTGGTGTCGGTCTCCGATGGGATCGTACGTATTCACGGCCTAGCCGATGTTATGTACGGTGAAATGATCGAGTTCGACGGTAATGTCTTTGGCATGGCTTTGAACCTGGAGCAAGATTCCGTCGGCGCCGTAGTATTGGGCGACTATCTGAAACTGGCAGAAGGGCAGAAAGCCCGCTGTACAGGCCGTGTCGTGGAAGTGCCCGTAGGTCCAGAGCTGCTGGGACGAGTCGTAGATGCACTTGGCAGGCCCATCGATGGACGAGGACCGATCAATGCCAAAATGCAGGATCATATTGAAAAGGTGGCTCCTGGTGTGATCTGGAGAAAATCCGTAGATCAGCCCGTGCAGACCGGTTACAAAGCTGTCGACTCCATGGTTCCCATTGGACGTGGTCAGCGTGAACTGATCATTGGCGATCGCCAGACCGGTAAAACCGCTCTGGCTGTTGATACGATCATTGCACAGAAAGCCTCCGGGATTAAATGTGTCTATGTGGCGGTGGGCCAGAAGCAATCAACGATTGCTAACGTGGTGCGCAAGCTCGAAGAGCATGGTGCCATGGCCTATACCACGATTGTGGCAGCCTCTGCTTCCGATCCGGCTTCCATGCAGTTCATTGCACCGTTTACTGGATGCACCATGGGTGAGTATTTCCGTGATCGTGGTGAAGATGCCTTGATCATTTATGATGATTTGACCAAACAAGCATGGGCATATCGTCAAATTTCCCTGCTGCTGCGTCGTCCTCCAGGACGT
>JAJZHP010000074.1 GCA_021804355.1 Pseudomonadota bacterium
GTGACATCTTCGCGGCTTAGCGCTCGTTCACGGTCATAGGTCAGGGTTAAGCCGTCTTCATCTAGTCCCGGAAAGGTGTCCATAAGCATGTGATCGCCAGGACGAAGCAAATACAATCCCTCTTCGCCATGATCGTCGATATCAACGCCAAATTGCTGAAAGATACGTTCCATGTAGAGAGGCAGAGCGTTATCTTCATCTTGGTTCTTCAGTGCCATCACCAGTTGTCCGGCAGGTTCCGGGCGGCAAGAGTTAAGTTCCAATAAACGGTCTCTGCCTGCTTCAAGCTCCTTTTCCAGGCGATTTCTTAGTTGTTGGGTTTCTTCAATAAAAGCTGCCCAGGTAGCTTCGCATTCGCCTTTAAGGTTCTCACATAATCGTTGGCCCATTTCAGCAAAAATGGCCGCACCGACGGCGCAGGTGCATTCAAAGGCATTCAGACCTTCGTGATACCACTGCAAACGACGTTGTTCGGGACTGCCAGGCATGGATAAAACATGGATGTTGACCGGGCGCTTTTGCCCTATACGATCCAGGCGCCCAATACGCTGTTCAAGCAGGTCAGGGTGTTCGGGCAGGTCAAACATGATCAGATGGCAGGCAAACTGAAAATTACGACCTTCACTGCCGATTTCTGAACAGATTAATACCTGCGCTCCCGCTTCGAGGTCAGAGAAATAGGCTGCAGCGCGGTCACGTTCGAGCAATGACATGCCTTCATGAAACATGGAGGTACGAATGCCCTCTTGAAGTCTGAGACGATCTTCAAGTTCAAGGGCTGTTGAAGCCTCCTTGCATATCAGTAGCACTTTTTCCTGGCGCAGCTTTTTCAGGAGTGAAAGTAGAGACGAAAGCCTGGCCAGGAAATCTTCATCCGGATGGGTTGATTGGACATCCATCGTGTGGATATGTAAATGGCGGGGCATAAAACCTTGCACGGCATGGCGGGTATTGCGAAAAAGTAATCGGCCTGTGCCATGACGATCCAGGAGAGCGTTCAGCATCTGCTGGCGTTGGGAGGGCGTGAGCGGAGTGCCTGCAGGCAGGTCAATTTCAGGTACATAGAGGCGCAGAGTCGCGCTGTCTTCATCATTGCAGGTGAAATGGTCCTGCTGCAAGAGATCAGCCAGACGAGCTGTTTCCTTAAAGGAATGGGTTTCTGCAATAAACGACTCATAGCTGTGAAAGCGCTGCGAATCCAGCAATCGCAGTCGTGCAAAATGACTGGTTAAGCCAAGTTGTTCAGGCGTGGCTGTGAGTAGTAAGACCCCAGGGCAACGGGTAGCTAAACGTTCTACCAGTCGGTAGGCGGGTGAGGCTTTTTCCGGTGACCAGGCTAAATGGTGGGCTTCATCAACGACCAGCATGTCGAAGCCGGCCTCGGCAGCGAGGTCTTGAGTCTCGGCAACGGCCAAAAGTGTCTCTAAGGACATCAGTATCAATTGCTGTGATAAAAATGGATTCTCTCCTTCACAGCTTTCGGTTTCTGCTTGTAGTCGTTCTGCATTAAATAGGCTAAAACGAAGATTAAACCGTCGTAGCAACTCGACCAGCCATTGATTTTGCAGGTTTTCAGGGACGATGATCAGTACACGCTGTAGGCGCCCCATCAGCAATTGTTGATGAAGAATCAGGCCAGCTTCAATGGTTTTCCCTAAACCTACTTCATCAGCGAGCAGCACGCGGGGTGCGTGTCGTCGAGCTACTTCGGAGGCAACATAAAGTTGGTGGGGTAACAGACCAACCCGGGCGCCACCTAATCCGAAGGTAGGTTGTTGCATTAATTGGCTGCGATTGAGCAGGGTGTCGTAGCGTAGATTGAACCATTCATTGGCGTCGAGTTGTCCGGCCAGTAGGCGTTCTTGTGGACGAGCTAGCTGAATCTGATGCGCTAGCCGGGTTTCAGGTAGGGTGACGATCTGACCATCTTGTCGTATACCCTGGTAACTGAGGATGCCTTGTTGTTCATGGACTGCAGTCACTTGTAGGGTTTGCCCCTCCAAGTCATGTACGCTATCACCGACGTCATAGCGTATTCTGGCGATGGTGGCATTGCGTCGAGCATAAACTCGGGTTTCTTCACTGCCAGGAAACAGTAAAGTGACGGTTCGGTCTTCAACCGCCACCACCATACCCAATCCCAATTCAGTTTCGCCTTCACTGATCCAGCGTTGTCCTAAACTAGGTTCTTGCATACATTCTGTACTCGCTGTTGACGGTGGCTAAGTAGGGTAAGTTTTAAAAAGGAGACGCTAAGTCAAAATTTACGCGTTCCTGCGAATGCGGGTGGGTAAAGCCCAAATGCCTAGCATGTAAACATAATCTAGGTGCTGCGGCCAGAGCTTCGGCAGGAGCGTAAAGGCTATCCCCCAAAATAGGGTGCCCTATGGCGAGCATGTGAACCCGAAGTTGATGTGATCTTCCGGTATAGGGGATCAAGTCCATCAAACAACGATCCGGATTGCGCTGGCGCACAGACCATAAGGTTCGTGCTGATTTGCCCTCTTTATGATCAACGCAGTGCCTGGGTTTATTCTCAGGATCGTAACGTAGCGGCAGATTAACTTCACCGTGATCTTGTTCAGGGTTGCCCATGACCCAGGCCTGATAGATTTTGTCGACTTCACGATCATGAAACTGTCGGCTAAGTTCGCGGTGCGTGTCGGCATCACAGGCGAGTACCATCAGCCCGGAGGTGTCACAGTCAAGTCGGTGTACGATACGAATTTCCGCATTGAGTTGGGTTTGTAGGCGCAAAGCTACGCTATCGAAATTTTCAGGAAGACGACCAGGGACACTTAATAAACCTGAAGGTTTATTAACGACCAACAGGTAGGGGTCGCTGTAGAGGATATCAAATCCAAGCGGCACGGGTATCTCCTAGTTCAGACGGTCGAGATTCTAACAAACTTGATGGCCGTCATGGAAAGGCTTCTTTGTCTTTTTACGATGACGGATCAGAGGGAGTTAGCGTTCTGGGTTGTGCTAGGATTGACATAGTTCTTATGTTTCGGAATAATACAATTATGAATAATTCAAGATTATATGATTACTCAGAAACCCAAAGCAGGGTCGAGAGGGCGCATCGACGAGCGACCGGAGAGGCGCTGGGGGCGGTCGGCATTAATTTGTTGATTAAACACTGTGCCTGGCTTATCAGTGATGTCATGAATGATGCGCTCAAGCCTTTCGGTCTTTGTTATAAAAACTATGTGATCATGGTGCTGATTTACAGCAATAGTGATAATACAGCCAATCCTTCGGATCTGTGTTTAGGTATGGGGGAAACCCGTTCCAATATGACCCGTCTCTGTGATGAACTGGTGGAGCGAGGCTGGGCGCAACGAGTCACTAATCCTGAGGATAGGCGCCGGGTAGATTTATCCCTGACGCAGGAAGGCATTGCTCTGCTGGAAAAAGTCTTGCCCATGTTGCGAACACGTAACAAGGCAGTTTATTCCGTGTTTAATGAGCAGCAGACGCAAGAGATTGAAGATCGGCTAATTCACCTCATGCAATCCTTAGAAGCACATCGTGATGCCTAAGCCATGCCGAAAAGGGCTGTACATGTGCGCTTGTTTACTAGCGGCTTGCGCAGGTCTGCCTGATAAGATTAAACCAGTTACCTGGTCGCCGCTGGAGCGCGCGCAGTTGGCTCCGTCGCCTGGAGGTAAATGGCCTTCGGCTTCTTGGTGGAAGGATTGGAATCAAGCCGATCTTGATCGTTTGGTTGAGCTGGCGCAACAGCAGTCAGCTGATGTGGAAGTGGCGAAAGCGCGTTGGTTGCAGGCAGGTGCGTGGGTTGAAAGTAATCATGCTGCCTTAGGCATGCAGGCATCAGCAGATGCCAGTGTGACGCATGAGCGGTTTAGTGCCAATAGCTATATTCCTCCTCCCTATGGCGGCAAAGTCTACGATGACTCAGAAGTATCCATTCAAGGGTCCTATGACTTTGATTTCTGGGGACGGCAGCATGATTTGCTCAAGGCTGCCTTGGGTGAGCAACAGGCTAGAGCCTTCGAGGCGGCAGGTATGGCGGATCTGATCGCCGTGCGTGTAGCTCAGGCTTATGTCAGCTACCAGTCCATAAGTCAGCGTCAAGTGTTATTGCAAGCTCGGCTTGCTATGCAGGAAGAACAATTAAAATTGCAGTCCTCACGGACGGCCACAGGCTTAGAAGCCGTTGATTCCTTACGGGAACTGCAGATGGCGGTTGCCAATAGCCGACAGTTAGCTGAGTCCCTGCGGCAACAATTAGATGAACAGCGGGTTGTTTTACAAACGCTGACGCAACAACCCTGGGCTGCACTTCATCTGACCGAACACGCCTTGTCCATGATCGCAACAGGCGTTCCTGAACAACTGCCTTTGGACCTGTTGTCGCGTAGGCATGATTTGGCTGCTGCACGTGCTCGTGTTGAAGCAGCTTATGATCAGGTAGAGGCTGCTCGTGCTGCGTTTTATCCGGATATCAATCTGGCTGCTTTCGCCGGCTTATCCAGTCTGACACTGGATCAACTGACGCAAACAGGTTCCATGGTGGCGGGTATTGAACCAGCTTTGCATATTCCCTTGTTTGATGCTGGACGATTGCGCTCGAATCTGCATGCTCAACGTCGTACTGCAGAGTTGGCGGTCGCTGAGTATCATCAGGTCTTGGCGCAGAGTCTGGAGGATGTTAATCGTGCTCTGGTGAGGATTCGAGGACAGGATGGGCAACAACCTTGGCTGGATGCACGAATGACTGCCCAGCAACAACGTGTGCAGGATATTGGAACGAGGGTCAAGGCAGGATTAAGCAATGATTATGCGCGATTAAATGCAGCCCTGATCCTCAATAATTTACAGGATGAGAAAGTCATGCTGGATGAACAGCGTCTGCTGGCACGCATTGCCTTAATCCAGGCGATGGGTGGTGGGTTTGATGTGGGTGGCAGCCGAGTGACCATGCATACGGGGAAATCATAATGGTGGAGCAGGCAATAAATAGTCAAACGCGTCAGGATAAACGGCGCAAGGTACTGTTCATACTTGCCTCTGTATTCCTCATTATGGGAGCGACGGCCTTTATCTATCATCAGGGTTGGGGGCAGTTTGAAGAGTCTACGGACGATGCTTATGTCAATGGCCATATGATTGAATTGCATGCTCAGGTGCCAGGCACGGTGACGGTCATCAATGCGGATGATACGCAGCTGGTTCATGAAGGTGATCCTTTACTGGAACTGGATGCGACGGATGCTAATGTTCACTTGCAGCAGGCTGAGGCGAGTTATCGTGTGGCAGCTGCTGACATAAATCGGCAGTGTCTGGAGATCATCAGTGATACCGCCGCTACTTTGCAGAAGCAGGCACAGTTGCAAGCTGCCCAAGGTGATCTGGCTCGACGCTTACCGCTGGCACATAGCCCCTCGATGGCGGATGAAGAGCTGGCTCACGCCCGTGATGCGGTACGCATTGCAGCAGATGCTTTAAAGACGACACAGGAACAGGCTGCCGCAGCGCAAGCTCGTGTGGTTTCCTGTGATCCTAAACATCAACCCTCGTTGCAACAGGCGCGTGCTAGTTATGTAGCAGCTTACCTGAGCCTGGAACGCACCCGCATTGCTGCTCCGGTCAGTGGTATGGTAGCCAGGCGCCATGTTCAGGTAGGTCAGCAGGTGGCGCCAGGTGATAGTCTGATGTCCATCATTCCCCTGAACTCACTATGGGTGGATGCCAATCTCAAGGAAGGTCAACTGACGCATGTGAGAATTGGTCAGCATGCCAAAGTTATCAGTGATCTTTATGGTTCGCAGGTGGTTTATCCTGCGGTGGTCGAGGGGGTAGCAGCGGGTTCGGGTAGCGCATTCTCTCTGCTGCCGCCACAAAATGCTGTGGGCAACTGGATCAAGGTAGTGCAGCGGGTGGCCGTTCGTTTACGGCTGGATAAGTCTGTTTTGCAGCAATATCCTTTAAGAATGGGGCTGTCCGTCCAGGTTATTATAGATACGCATGACCGCCATGGATCCCTGCAAGGCGTCAGTGCGCAACCTGCTGAAGCTGACAGCACAACGACGGTATATGCCCGGCAGCTAAATCGAGCTGAGAAGGCTGCAGATCGCTTACAGCTTGCTCAGGCTCATCGCGGATGAGCACGGTCAAGCCAGCAGCGGCAGCACCTGTGTACCTGCAAGGCTTGCCCCTGATCTTGCTGAGTGTGGCTGTGGCTGTGGCTACCTTCATGGAAGTACTGGATACAGCGATTGCCAATGTGGCCGTGCCGACGATAGCTGGAGATCTGGCGGCCAGTGCTTCTCAAGGTACCTGGGTGATTTCATCTTACGGTTTGGCAGCAGCTATTGCGGTGCCGCTGACAGGATGGATTGCTAAACGCTTTGGCGAAGTCAGAGTCTTTGTGACCTCAGTTTTGTTGTTTACGGCAGCCTCTGCGCTTTGTGGCTTGGCGCATAGTCTTCCCATGTTGGTGTTTTTCAGGTTTATACAGGGGCTGGTTTCCGGTCCCATGGTGCCTCTTTCACAAACGCTGTTATTAAGTAATTACCCTCCTGCGCGGCGAGGAACAGCCTTAGCTTTATGGTCCATGACCGTTGTGGTTGCGCCGATATGCGGTCCTTTGCTGGGTGGATTTATTACAGATAACCTGACCTGGCCATGGATTTTTTATATCAATGTGCCTATTGGTCTAGTGGCTGCTATCGTCAGTTGGTCATTGATGCGGGGCCGTGAGAGTGCAACCCTGAAGCTGCCTATTGATGTGGTTGGTTTGGTACTTCTGATCATCGGTGTCGGTTGTCTGCAGCTGATGCTGGATAATGGTAATGATCTGGATTGGTTTGGTTCGCCGGTGATTGTTAGTCTGGCGATTGCGGCAGCGGTAGCCTTAAGTTTTTTTGTCGCCTGGGAGTTGACGGAAGAAAATCCCATTGTGGATTTGAGCCTGCTGAGTCAGCTTAACTTTGGTGTAGGGGTGGTTGTTTTATCGTTTGGATTTATGACTTTTTTTGCGATGAATGTCATGTTTCCTCTCTGGCTGCAAACTGTGATGGGCTATACCGCGACATGGGCTGGCTTGGCAACGGCTCCGGTGGGGGTTTTAGCCTTGATACTTTCTCCTTGGGTGGGGCGGAGCGTGGGGCGTGTGGATTTACGGGTGTTAGCTTCCATCGCTTTTATCGTGTTTTCTATCACAACCTGGTGGTTTTCAAGTTTTAATATGGAAACCCCTTTCAGTCTTATGGTGTTGCCACGGATACTACAGGGAGCAGCGATAGCTTGTTTCTTCATTCCGGTTAATAGCATCATTATTTCAGGAGTATCTCCTGAGCGGATGGCGGCAGCTTCAGGGCTATCTAACTTCTTCCGAACGCTATCAGGCAGTTTTGGTACAGCTTTAGTGGTTATGGTTTGGGATGATCGTATGCGTTTTCATCGTGTACGCTTGTTGGAGTATTTTTCTCAAAGCGGAACCGCTTACTTGGATTATATCCGTCAACTGGCGCATGCTGGCGTGCATGGTGCCATGGCACAGCAAAGCGTTCTGGAGTTGATCAGTTCACAAAGTTATATGATGGCCACCAGTGAAGTCTTTCGTTTGGCCAGTTGCATTTTTCTGTCGCTGATTACCGTGCTGTGGTTGACACGTCCACCTCGTTCTCAAGCGCTGCGTGGTGGTGGGGGACATTAGCCTAGGTATGCCATGCCTATAGCCAAGATTGGGTCTCAAGGTTATTGACACATGATGATGCTGAGAAGAGTTGTCACTAATCTTTCATAATGCTGTGATAGCTTCGCCAGTTTTTTTGGGGAGACGGCTTCAATTGCATCAAATTTCTTCTAAATCAATATTGGGCATAGTGGTGTGCTGCTTGATGACAGGCTGTGCTTCGATGATATCGCCTGAACTTCATCAAGCTGTCCCTGTGTCTGATGTCCAAGTTGTTGTCGATGTTCGTGATGCTTCCTTGCAGAGGGTATTTGATGTCGAGAATAAGCCTGTAAAGAGTTCGCCCTTGCTTGCTCAGAAACGTGAGCAATTAGCCCATCAGGTGCGCGAAGATATGTTGGCGGCGTTAGGACAGGCGGGAGTGATCTTGCAACCAGTTTCTTCGCGCTCTGTGCATATGCAGGTAAAACTTACCGACTACGGTGAAACGCCTGTCACATGGCGAAATGCCTATATAGGGTTCGAAGTCGTGACTACGCTGGCTATCGCCGCCGCATTCTTTGAACATAAAGTGACACGGCCGTTGGCAGGCATTTATTTGCTGGAAGAAAGCTTCGAGGAAATCAGTGAAGGCTATGCAGGTTTTTGGGCGGTTAATCGTTGGTCCAGGCCCGTGCGTATGCAGGTGGTGATGTTACGCGATGTCGATGGTGTTGAGGTATGGCGCGATCATAGAACAGCCTTGTTACCTTGGACTTGGTCCAATCTGATGCAGCATGATGACTTGGAGGACAGGGAACAACGGCTTAATCGTACTCGCCAGAAAGATATCAATTTTTTGGTGCATGACTGGATGACTTCATGTTCAGCGTGTGAAGTGACGCCACCCTAAGGGTAGGGAGAAACACGGAAATAATCTCCCCAAAAAAAGAACCCGACACCTGGGGGGGATATCGGGTTAAGATCATTCATCTCGTTAGCAATGGCCAACGTCTGCGATTGCGAATCTCACTTATCAGTTAAGTCGGTTCTTGAGGTTTTTCCAGTTTGTTTTAGATCATTTTTTCATCAACAGGCTGCCTTAATAACAAGCTCCCCGGTTCTGTAGGTCATGTCCTATGCTAAAGTACATAGCATCTGTTCAAAGGCATGATGCAGCAATGAATGACTCCAGCAGTCTGGCCAAGGTGTCGCAGAAAGTGCGTGAGTTCCGTTTGCGAGAACAGACGATACTCAGTTGCGCTGAACGTCTTTTTATTGAGCAGGGCGAAGACCGGGTAACGGTGGAGATGATTGCTGATGAGGTAGGTATTGGTAAAGGCACCATCTACAAACATTTCGAGACCAAGAACGAGATCTACCTGTTGCTGATGTTGCGCTATGAAGAGGCCTTGTCGGATCTTTTTCGCAGTCTAAAGGGCAATGATGATCCTGAGGCTTTATTTCGTGAATTTCTCCGTTTTCGTGTTCAGGATCCCGATCGGTACCTGCTCTTTGATCGATTGGAAGGCAAGCTGGCGGCTGACAAGATACTTCCGGATCTGCTAGAAAAGTTACACAGTTTACGCGCTTCCAATCGTGGTTATCTGTCGGAGTTTGTAGTTTCCAGAATAGCTGAAGGCAAGTTGATGGATGCTCCTGTCGAATATCACATCGGGGCCGCTTGGGCATTGGCGCACGGAGCCTGTTCCCTGATCAAATCGGATTTTTATACTCGCTATATTGGAGAGCCCGAGAAATTCATTGATTTTCTTCTGGATATTGGAGTGCGCATGGCTAATCGACGTGGACGTTGAAGGGAGGAGGCATGATCAGTAAGCAGATGTGGAGTGTTATCCTGGTGGCCTTGAGTCTGGCTGGTTGTGTTACCCCCGCCGATCAGCAGGCTATGGCCATGACGGGGTTACGAAGCTGGCATTTTTTAGCGACCGAGGATGTCCTCGGTCGAGAAAACTGGACGCTGGATAATCGCGCTAAATTCATGATCGTATTGGCTCCTGCAGATTCAGGACTCTTGGCACAACAGCAGGATGGAGCGCAGATTAATCGACACTTTGCTGAGCAGACCTACGCACATTTCAGGCAATGGTTTCCCAACACGATATTTTCAGAAGCCGTTGCGCTTACAACACAACAGGCACTGGTACAGGCTCGCCTGCAGGGGGTGAACTATCTTATCTATCCACAGCTTGAACGCTGGGATGATGAACAAGCCCCCGGGGTGGGTCAGATGCTTCCCGGCGCCGGTGGTATTGATCATGTTGCTGCGGTTATTACGTTGATGGATGTTGTCTCGGGGCGCACCCTACAAAATTGGGAGCTTCGCGGCCAAAGTGGCTTGCTGACAGCTTTCTCAGATGCGCCTTCGCGTTTAGTCGGTGAGTCGCTGACGGAGTTGGCTGAGAAACTGAGTGGACATGCTTCACAAAACCGCCCTTGGCTTGAATGGTTCTAATTTATCAGTTCGTGCGTAAAACCCTACTATTTGCGTAGGCGCTGCGCTAATGTTGTTATGCACAAGTGTTTGCTCCATTGCTTATGTATCAACTGCTAACCTCACCGGATGAGGTACTGAGGCAGCGCGATCAGGATGAAGATGCCGACCTATTTCTTGATCGTCACAAGCGATTGATGAAGAAAAACCTGTGGGTCGAGTTGTTTTCCGCAGCGGGGATATTCAACGATGGCGTATTCGATACTGAAGTTGAAATCTCAGGCCCAAGCCTCCAGGACTTTGCCGATACGTGCGTTGCGAACAAATCTCAAATCGAGGAATCGCTGAAAAGCGATGTCCGCTCTGATGTTCGCAAGAAATCGGTGCAGCAACTGATGGCCAGCCTGAAGTTGCTCGGGCTGTCGCTTACACGGTCAAGAATCGAACAGGCGAAAGGGAAGGAGAGTTATTTCTACCGCCTGGAGCAAGGTTCGCTTGTGCAGGTGAAGTACTTGGCAGCACACAACGCCGATCCTAACCTGCGGGTAGCTTGGTATGAGAGTCGCAGAAATGAGGACGATATTCCTGCTCAGCTTGAGGTACTTCGGCGGTGGATGGCTGAAAAGAGAAGGGTGTCTTCAAGTTAGGAGATTTCACTTGCTCGTCAGTTCAGGAGCGATCTAATTAATTTGTTTGTCATGGTTGCCTGCACTAAGATGGTGGCTTGGCCATTTTATCTTTTGCTTCTATGACCGTTCACGTCTGTCCATTTTGTTCGTTGCCCTCAGCGAGAGTCATCGACTCTTCTGATGCTGGGGTTGTGATTCGAGATGGTTTCCCTGTGTCACTTGGACACACCCTCGTTATCCCTCGTCGACATGTGGGGTCCTTTTTTGAACTCACGGATGAAGAGCGGGGTGAGCTATTACAGCTTCTAGCATCTGCAAAAGCAGTGTTGGATGACGAGTTGCATCCCTCGGGCTACAACATCGGGATAAATGATGGAGTTGCTGCAGGGCAGACTGTGCCTCATCTTCATATTCATTTGATCCCTCGCTATAGCGGGGATTGTGAAGACCCAAGAGGTGGTGTTCGTTGGGTTATTCCTGAGCGGGCTGATTACTGGTCCGATACTAATTTTTCAGGGAGCAATAGTTTAGTATGACAACGCTTTCGCTATGGTCTGATTACACACGGGAAGATGTGCATTCGATTTTCTCGCCCAGTACGATATTCACTCCTCAGGCCGGTACGTGGGGTTTGCAGGGAATTGTCCGTATTCCGGAACGGGATGGTGACTGGGTATTCTTTGTCACCTTTGGTCAGCATCAGGGTGATCATGCTTTCGATGAGTCGATTACCGATGAAGGTGTTTTAAGTTGGCAATCTCAACCGTCTCAACGTCTCGATGACAAAGTTATTCGAGCGCTTGTTGCGCATGATGAACAGGTCAACACGATCCACCTGTTTTTGAGAACCAACAGGGGATCTCACTACACCTACCTTGGGCAATTGGGCTATTTAACTCACGATAGAAATCGTGAGGCTCCTGTCTATTTTCAATGGCAGCTGATTGACTGGCCGGCGCCAGCTGATGCCTTGTCGAGGATGGGATTGTCCCTTTTACGATCAGGTCAAAGCGAGGCGGAAGCATTCGATGAAAGGGTAACCAACGAGCTGATTATTGTAGGTAGGCCCGCAGGAAGAAGAACTCGCGATGGGGTTGAAACTCAAGATTTTAAGTCTTGGAAAAGTCCAAATTATGCAGAGCGGGACCACAACAATCGTCAGTTAGGCCTTAAAGGTGAACTTTTGGTATTGGATATAGAGAGATGGGGATTGTTACGGGCAGGTCGTAAAGATTTGGCCAAGAAGGTACACCATGTCTCGGTCGCTGAGGGCGATGGTGCTGGGTACGATATTCAGTCGTTTTTTCCGGATGGACAAATTAGGTTTTTAGAGGTAAAAACGACCAAGGGGGGATGCACTACGCCTTTCTATATTTCCTCCAATGAAATTGCGTTTAGCGAGGCGCATGCTTCCAATTTTTGCCTGATTCGTGTGTTTGAATTTGATACAGAGCGTAATATTGGAAAGGCTTTTGCGATTTCTGGTAACCTTCGCGAAAGTCTTGATCTCACCCCAACAGAGTTTCGAGCAGCCCTGAAGTTTGAAAATTAGCTCCCTATACACTCGGGATCTTTTTTGGTCTCGATGCAACACACTGAACCGATAATTCTCATGCTTGCTTAAGGTGACCGTGCTACACACAGAGCGTATTCGACTTTGTGACGACGTTTTAATAGATAACAGATCAGCATTTGTTGTCTATTAAAACGCAAATTGCCCTGACGCAAAAGGAAACCACAAACAGCCTATCGGAGTGTCCAAAATTACTTGACCACCACACAGTTCAGCCTAGTTTAGATGCCAGCGATTGCCGGGTCAGCATCGAATTGCATGCCTACTATTGTCTCGTAGGCGCTGAAGTCACGGAGGCTACTTCTGGCCTATAGGTTTGTTACTGTGTTGGGTGGATAAGGCTTGGGAGCATCTATCCTAAAGTCGTTCACAGGCTTTTCCACTCAACGAGAGATTGCATGGCTTCCAGCATGTTCTGAACAGCAACTTCGATCTCAAACCAGATGGCGTCACTTTCAG
>JAJZHP010000075.1 GCA_021804355.1 Pseudomonadota bacterium
CGCCCTAATATTCCCCCCATCAACAAAATGGGCAAAAAAACTGCAATCAGGGATAAACTCATGGCCATGACGGTAAACGTCACTTCCCGGGCGCCACGAATCGCTGCCTGCAGGGGAGACAAGCCTTCATCGACATGGCGCGAAATATTCTCCAGGACCACAATGGCGTCATCGACCACAAACCCTGCAGCGACGGTCATGGCCATCAAGGACAAGGTATCCAGGCTATAGCCTCCCAAGTACAGCACCGCGCAAGTACCCAACAGACTGATCGGTATGGTAATGCTGGGAATCAGTGTGGCACGGCCATCACGGAGAAATATATACACGACGAGAATCACCAGTAGCACCGACACCAGCAGGCTCTGCTCCACATCATGCAGTGAGGAGCGTATCAGGGGCGTGCGGTCCATGCTGATCTGTAATAGGGCAGAGGCCGGCAAGGAATCCTGCAACATCGGCAGTTGCGCCTTGATCGCATCCACGGTTTTGAGAATATTGGCTCCTGGCTGACGAAATGCCAGTATCACGACGGCCGGATGACCATTAAGCATGCCTGCATTTCGGGCATCTTCCACCCCATCGCTCACCTGCGCCACATCCGAAAGACGTACAGCAGCCCCAGCATGCCAACCTATGACCAAATCACGATAATCTGCAGCATGCTTGGCCTGATCATTGGCCTGCAACACCCATTGCTGTTGGGGCCCGCTCAACCACCCCTTAGGACGATCGAGATTACTGGCCGTCACTGTCTGGCGTAACTGGGCCAGACTGACCCCTTGCGCCGCCAGGGCTTGTGGATTCACATCGACACGAACCGCAGGCAGCGAACTCCCGCCGACGATAACCTGACCTACACCATCGATCTGGGATAATCGCTGCGCGACGATGGTGGAAGCCAAATCGTAAAGTTGCCCTCCCCCCAGGGTCTGCGAGGTCAGCACCATGACCAACACAGGCGCATCGGCTGGATTCATCTTGCGCCATACCGGATTGCTGGGCATCCCCGTAGGCAACAAACTTCGGGCAGCGTTGATCGCAGCCTGGACATCGCGAGCCGCGCCATCGATATTACGGTTAAGATCAAACTGCAGAACAATACTGGTTGACCCCAGGGAACTCTGTGAGGTCATCTCGGTTACCCCGGCAATACGACCCAGGGTTCGTTCCAGCGGAGTAGCCACCGTAGCCGCCATCACTTCCGGACTAGCACCTGGAAGACTGGCCTGTACGCGTATCGTCGGAAAATCCACCTGAGGCAGAGGCGCCACAGGCAACAGCAAAAACCCCAAAAACCCAACCCAACCGATGGCCAGGGTCAACAACGTAGTCGCGACCGGTCGCTTAATAAACAACCGAGCCAGATTCACACCTGCTCCTGCGGCGCCAAGCGCTCAGCCAGGGTCAAATACAACACGGGCGTGGTAAACAAAGTCAGCAGTTGACTCAGCACCAAGCCACCGACCAGGGTTAAGCCTAAAGGTTGACGCAATTCAGAACCCATGCCCTGACCGAGCAACAAGGGCAAGGCCCCCACCAAAGCACACAGCGTAGTCATCAAAATAGGGCGCAGGCGCAATAAACAGGCTTCATGGATGGCTTGGCGAGGGCTCAAGCCTCGTTCACGCTCTGCCGCCAGGGCAAAATCGATCATCATGATCGCATTTTTCTTGACGATACCGATGAGCAGAATAATGCCTATCAGGCCCAATACATCAAGCTGCCCACCTGTCAGCACAATCACCCCCAATGCACCCATAGCGGCGGAAGGGAGGGTAGAAAGTATAGTCAGTGGGTGCACAAAGCTTTCGTAGAGAACCCCGAGAACCAAATACATGGTCAGCACAGCGGCCAATAAAAGCCAGAGCTGATTGCTCAAGGCTGCTTCAAAAGCGCGCAAAGCGCCCTGGTAAGCCACCCCAATGCGTGGGGGATAATGCAATTGGGTAATGACAGCTTTCAAATGCTGCATGGCCCGATCAAGCGATACGCCCGGGGGCAGATCAAACCCTAAGGTCACTGCCGGGAATTGTCCCAAATGAGCTATCGACTGCTGCACCTGCACCTGATGCCAGGTCGCCAGAACACTCAAGGGAACCTGCCCCTGTAAGCCTGGAACATAGAGCCTGGTAAGGTCCAGACTCGACTCCTGACTGGCCGAGTTCAGACCCAAAACCACACGATACTGATTGGACTGGGTAAATATGGTAGAAATCAGGCGTTGTCCGTAGGCATCGTATAACACGTTATCTATCGTCGCCATGCTGATGCCTAAACGACCCGCTGTATCCCGGTTGACATCGATTTGCCAGGCTGGCATCAAGCCAGCGTGCTGAGCGTGCACCTGACTAAAATTACCATCGCGAAGCAAGGCTTGCTGCAGCCTGTCTATGGCCACGCGCAGTTCACTCTCATCAACATCAGACAGCACCACGCGGTAAGAGGAAGCGCTGAACTGATCATCCACTGAAACATCCTGAACAGGCTTCAGAAAAAGTTTAAGACCTATGACTTGCGTGGCCCGGCGCGTCAGGTTCTCTAGCGTTTGCTGTTGTACTGGACGTAAGGACTTGTTGCGCAGCGTAATCAACATACGCCCCTGACTTAGCACCGTGTTCACACCATCGATACCCACCGTCGACGCAATATGATCTACATCCGGATCCTGTTGCAGTACCTCCGACATCTTGCGTTGCAGATTCACCATGGCTGGAAAGGATATGCCATGGTTTGCTTCAGTGATGGCTTGTATCTCGCCACTATCCTGTTCGGGGAAAAAACCCTTGGCCACATCGATGTACAGAACGCCTGTGAGCAAAATACTTAAAGCCAGCAAGATCAGCACATCGCGTTTATGCTCCAAAGCCTGCTGTAATAGGCGATCATAAGCGTGGAGTATGCTCTTCCAAAATCGACCTGCATCTTGTTCTTGTGCTTTCCAACGCCCCAACAACCTTGCACTCAACATGGGCGTCAGACTCAAGGAAATCAAACCCGACAGTACGATAGCTATCGCTAAGGTCAGAGCAAACTCACGAAATAATCGACCAATCACATCACGCATGAACAGCAAGGGTATCAGCACAGCAATCAGTGATATGGTCAGGGATACGATGGTAAATCCCATCTGTCGTGCACCACGCAAAGCAGCCGTTCGTGCATCCAGCCCCCCTTCACACAATCGTGCAATATTCTCCACCATCACAATCGCATCATCGACCACAAAGCCTGTCGCCACCGTCATGGCCATCAGCGTCAGGTTATTGATAGACATTCCTCCCAGATACATCACCGCCAAGGTACCTAACAGAGACAAAGGCACAGCAATAGCAGGTATAACGGTAGCTGGCAGATTACGCAGAAAGATAAAAATAACCAAAACGACTAAAGCCACCGCAAATAACAACTCAAAACTGACTTCTCGTACCGAAGAACGTATGGAGTCAGTTCGATCGGCGATCACTTGCACCTGCACATCCGATGGTAAATCGGCTTGTAAACTCGCCAGCTTCTGACGTAACCGTTTTACCGTGGTTAAAACATTGGCCCCGGGTTGACGTTGCACCGATACCAAGAGCGCTGATTGATTATCTGACCAGGCTGCCAGCTGGGTATTCTCAGCACCATCTTCTACCGTTGCCACATCACGTAAACGAATAGGTGAACCCTGCTTGTAAGCGATAATCTGCTGACTGTAGGCTAGTGCCGACTCCAACTGATCGTTGACATCCAGCGTGGATGCCTGAGTTGGGCCGTCAAAACCGCCTTTGGGTGTATTGACGTTAGCCGTAGTCACAAACGTGCGCACATCTTCAAGGCTCAAGCCTCGTGCCACCAAGGCAGCTTCATTAATTTTTACCCGGACAGCCGGTCGTTGACCCCCTTGCAAACTCACCAGGCCCACGCCACTGATCTGTGACAATGGCGATGCAATGCGTGTATCTACCCAGTCTTCCAGGACCGGCAGAGCCCTGTGCTTGGTCGTGACCGCCAGGGTTAACACCGGAGCATCCGCAGGATTGACCTTATTGTAGACCGGGGGCATGGGCAGGTCCGTGGGTAAAAACATCGCCGCGGCATTGATGCCTTCCTGCACTTCCTGCTCGGCCACATCCAGGCCCAGATTAAGACTAAAACGCAAGGTAATAATTGAAGCCCCCCCAGAACTGATGGAGCTCATCTGGTCCAGACCCGGCATTTGACCAAACTGCTTTTCCAAGGGTGCGGTAATACTTGAACCCATCACCTCAGGACTGGCTCCCGGATACAAGGTCACCACTTCAATCGTCGGAAAATCCACATCGGGTAATGCCGCCACCGGCAAGAAATGCCATGCCAGCAGACCGCAAAGGCCTAAGGCTGCCATCAGCAGGGTCGTTGCCACCGGACGTTCTATGAACAGTCGGGTAGCCCTCATAAAGCTCTACCTGGAACCACGTGTACTTTCATGCCCGGGCGTAGTTTGTCCGTGCCTTCAACCACCATCGACTCTCCCCCCGACAGACCCGAGCCAATCAGCACATGTGTCCCGTCATCGGCTAATACCTGAACCTTCCTTTCATCAATTCTGCCCTGGACCACCAGATCGACGACACTATCATGATCGTGCAACAGCACAGCTTGTCGAGGCAGTACTATGCCTTGATAGGTTTTATGCAGGAGTAAACGGACATTGACAAATTCATTGGGAAATAATGTTCCCCTGGGATTGTCAAATTCGGCACGTAATTTAAGGGTATCGGTCGTGGTATCGATCTGGTTATCGTGACTGATCACTGCCCCGCTGGCGAGTTGGTGCAGATGGTCTCTATCCCATAACTCCACCTCAGGATGATCCCCAGCAGCCTGCAGAGCCGGCAAAACATCCTGGGGAACACTAAAAAAAACGTCCATGGGATCCATCTGCGTCACGCTGACGACGCCATTAACATCGGCCACATGCACAATATTGCCGGGATCAACCTGGCGCAAACCTATCCGCCCCTTCACCGGGGAACGCAACTCGGTATACGACAACTGCAGTCTGGCATTGTCTAACGCAGCCTGATCTGCAGCGACCTGGGCCTGATCTTGCTTGACCAGAGAGTCTTGCGTCACTTCCGTCTGCTGACTAACCGAGCGCTGCGCCAACAAGGTCCGATAGCGTTGCGCATCCACTTGTGCATTGATCAGCAATTGCTGGTCACGCAATAACTGAGCCTGGGCTTGGGCCAGTGCAATACGGTAAGGCCGTGGATCAATTTCAGCCAGTAATTGCCCCACGTCGACGGTTTGACCTTCATGAAAATTGATGTGCAACAGCGGCTGCCCATCAAGCTGTGTACGAATAACGACCGTGCGTACAGGTGTCACCGTACCAATTTCGTCGACACTCTCCACAAAATCTGAACGAGCCACCGCCTGTACATGCACATTGGGGATTTTATCTTTCCGGGCTAACCCAGGAGTACTCTGCAGATGATGCCAAATCACCACCACCAACATGATCAGCAATGCAGCTATGGATAATCGCCAGAACTTCAAACCTCACCTCCCGTCAACGCAGTTAGCGGCCAACGTGGAAACAATGCAAGCGCCAGTCCGTGACGCTCACCACGTAACAAACGCTGGCATCCCGCATAAGCGATCATGGCACCATTATCAGTACACAAAGCAACTGGCGCATACCAAACCTGAGCGCCCGCCAGATTGCTTAAATCTTTGCGCAGTTTCAGGTTGGCAGAGACACCACCCGCCACCACTAATTGCTGCAAGCCTGTCATCTTTAGCGCTCGACGGCACTTAGCCACGAGAACCCCTACGGCGGCATGTTCAAAGGCAGCGCAAATATCCTCGGTCTTGCCCGGATAATCCTCGGTCTGTGTAATCGCTAAACGCACTGCCGTCTTTAAACCGGAAAAACTAAAATCCAGACCCGGCCTATCGAGCATGGGTTGGGGGAAATTAAAACGATCAGGGTTACCTTGCAAGGCACATCGTGCGACAGCTGGCCCCCCTGGATAGTCCAGGCCCAACATCTTGGCTACCTTATCGAAGGCCTCACCCACCGCATCATCGACAGATTCGCCTAGCAGGGCATACTGTCCCAGAGCATCAACACGCAATAATTGTGTGTGACCTCCCGACACCAGCAATGCCAAAAACGGAAAATGTGGAGCTTCCACGGCCATCAATGGGGCTAGTAAATGCCCTTCCATATGATGTACACCGAGCGCAGGCACTCCCCACGCCATAGCCAGAGCCCGGCCCGTCATAGCTCCCACCATCAAGGCCCCGGCCAAGCCTGGGCCACAGGTATAAGCCACCGCATCTGCTCTATCAACGCCGCAAGAGCGCATCAGTTGACGAACTAAGGGAACTAATTTTCGAACATGATCGCGCGAGGCCAGCTCAGGCACTACCCCACCATAATCGGCATGCAAAGCAATTTGGGAATAAAGCTCCTGGCCCAGCAAGCCAAGTTCACTGTCATATAAAGCCACGCCTGTTTCATCACAGGACGTTTCTATACCCAGTACCAGCACTCACCACCTCGTCATCTAGGATCGGCGGTCATGCTATCTTAGTCTGCAGGCCTCTACCAGCACGTTCCCGTATCTGCCTAATAAAAACACTTGCATTGATTAATCCAGAGTTTTACCATGTCGGCCCCTTGGACTGTATCGTAATGCAGTTCTTTTGTTATCAGATTGAACAGGTACCCAGTATGCCCGCTGTCAAGGTAAAGGAAGGCGAACCGTTTGATGTAGCTCTGCGCCGTTTCAAGCGTTCCTGCGAAAAAGCCGGTGTTTTAGCTGAAGTGCGTAAGCGCGAGTTTTATGAAAAGCCCACTCAAGAGCGCAAGCGCAAGCAAGCGGCGGCCGTTAAGCGTCATGCTAAGAAAGTCGCGCGTGAATCTGTACGCACCCAGCGCCTCTATTGATGACGAATCAAGCCGTATCTACCCTCAAAGCCAGCATCAACGAAGCGTTGAAACTGGCCATGAAGGCGCATGACAAGCTCAGGACCGATACCCTGCGCATGCTAAATGCTGCTTTTAAACAAATTGAGGTTGATGAGCGTATCATTTTAGATGATGCCCGTTGCTTAGCCATACTTGAAAAACAAATCAAGCAGCGACGCGAGTCGGTGGCAGCTTATGAGCAAGCCGGGCGCCGTGATCTCGTCGATCGCGAGCAACAGGAGCTCGACATCTTGTCGACATTCATGCCTGAACCCCTCGCCGACGAAGAACTCGCACGCCTCATTGATACAGCGATGGCAGAGACGGGAGCCACCTCAGCGCGCGACATGGGCCGCGTCATGAATATACTTCGTCCCCTGCTGACGGGGCGAGCTGATATGAGTAGCGTTTCCGCCAAGGTTAAGGCCCGGCTGGGATAACGGCTTCTCATGACCGGTCGTATCGCCCAGAGTTTTATTGACCGGGTGCTCGATCGCACAGATCTCGTTGATCTGATAGACCGTCGCGTCAAACTTAAACGTTCTGGTAAAAATTACTCGGCCTGCTGCCCCTTTCATCAAGAAAAAACGCCCTCATTCACAGTAAGTCGTGAAAAACAGTTTTATTATTGTTTTGGTTGTGGTGCTTCGGGCAATGCCCTCAGCTTCCTGATGGATTATGAGCACCAAGGCTTCATCGATGCGCTCAAGCAACTGGCGTCTCCTCTTGGACTGGATTTACCCGACACAGCTGAGACACCCACTGCCCGCGAAGATCATGCACCGCTGTTGGCTGCCTTGGAGTTTGCCAACCGGTCATTCAAGCTCCAATTGCGTCACCACCCGCAAAAACAACGCGCGATCGCTTACCTGAAGCAGCGTGGCATTACCGGTGACATAGCCCGCGAGTTCTCACTGGGTTATGCACCTCCTGGCTGGGATCATCTGGCCAAACAAGCCATGCCACCTGAACTCAGACAAGGACTGCTCACAACAGGCTTGCTCATCGAACGCAAGGACTCAGGGCAAGCCTGTTACGATGCCATGCGCGACCGGATTATATTTCCCATTCGGGACTTTCGTGGACGCATCATAGGTTTAGGTGGCCGGGTACTCAATGATGACAAACCCAAATACTTAAACTCACCAGAATCCATCATCTTTCATAAAGGCCGCGAACTTTACGGCCTTTATGAAGCCAAACAAGCCGGTAAAATCAAACAACTTGTGGTGGTGGAAGGTTATATGGATGTGATCGCTTTAGCGCAGCATGGTCTGCGCTTCGCGGTAGCCACGTTGGGAACAGCCACCAGCACTACCCATATCGAACGCATGTTTCGTTTGGTAGATCACCTTATTTTTTGTTTTGATGGCGATGAAGCTGGCCGACGTGCTGCCTGGAAAGCTGTTAATGCCTGCTTACCTGTGATCACCGATGGCAAACGACTGGGCTTTATGTTCTTACCTGAAGGGGATGATCCGGACAGCCTGGTTCGCCGTGAAGGGGCAGCCGCTTTTGCGGAGCGCATGCAGCAGGCAGAAGGACTGGCCGATTTCATGTTCCGGCATCAAAGCGCTGATCTGAACCTGGAATCCCTGGAAGACAAAGCTGTGCTGGCACAACGCCTGCGCCCCCTGATGGATCAAATTTCCGCAGGCATCTATCTTGATCTGCTACGCCAGCGCCTGGCTAGTATCACGGGCCTGCATGAAGCCCCGGCCAACCCTACCGAACAACCAGCCAGCCCTGCACCAAGGACCGCTACGCCGCATCCTTTCAAGCGCCGACCACCCACCCGAGCTTCAACATCGCTATGTGATAAAGCGCTACGACTTTTGCTACAGAATACACAGCTGGCTACCGAATTAGATCTTCCTGATCTGAAAGATTTACCGCTGGAACATGTAGATCTTCTGCAGGCAGTCCTTGATCTTATCGCTCAGCACCCCCACATCAGCACAGCAGGCATGCTAGGCTTTTGGCATGGCACCGATATCGGAGCTGATTTAGCGATTTTGGCGGCCACAGAATTTTTATTGCCTGAGCATGACAGCCATCAGGAAATCGCTGACATCAGCAACCGGTTTCATGTTGTTTATCTGGAGCATCGTATCGATATGCTGACGACTGAACTAACGCAAAACCCCAGCATGCAATTACTGAGTGAGCAAGTCATTCTGCATCAGGAGTTGGAAAACAGACGCCGCCAGGGCCACCATTGAGCGTTACAGTGGCAAAAAATGGCCCGGATCGTTATAATTGAACGTTAACCTTGCGCCTCAACCTTGGATTTTTTCGCCGATGAGCATACCCCAGGACAAACACAAGCAGACATCACAACTACAGGAACTGATCGCGCGCGGCAAGGAACAGGGTTACCTAACCTATGCCGAGATCAATGACCACCTACCCGAGTCTGTTGTAGATACTGACCAGATCGACGACATCATACAGATGCTCAGGGACTTAGGGATACCCGTTCATGAACGCGCCCCAAGCCCTGACGATATCCTTAATGACGACGCTCCTGAAGCCATCGATGACGAAGTCGCCGCAGAAGAAGCCGCTGCCGTATTAGCTGCCGTGGAAAACGAACCCCATCGAACCACGGACCCCGTGCGTATGTATATGCGCGAAATGGGCACGGTGGAGTTGTTGAACCATGATGGTGAAATCGCTATTGCCAAGCGGATTGAAGAAGGTATCCGCGAAGAACTGCACGCCATAGCCTATTGGCCTGGTGCTGTTGATTTAGTGATCAGTGAATATGACTGCAGCTTGCAAGGCGAAAAACGACTGACTGACGTCATTACGGGCTATCTGGACCCCAATGATGATGGCAAGGCTGCTGTGCCTGATCCCGTAGAAGTCGCTCTGGCCCTCAGCGCAGCTAAACTTAAAGCGAGCGAAGCTGAAGACTTGGATGATGATGAGGAAAGTGCAGAAGATACGGAAGAGGAAGAAAACGACTCCTCCCTGGACCCTGAACTGGCCAGCGAACGTTTTGAAGCGCTACGCAAGCAATTAATCAAAACACAAACTTCCCTCAAAAAGGGTGGTCGTGAATCCAAGGCCGGTCTCAAAAACCTGGAAGATCTGGCTCAGCAATTTATGATTCTCAAGCTGACACCACGTATTTTTGATAGCTTGGTGCAGCAGGTTCGTGATGTGCTAACCGAAGTCAGGTTGCAAGAAAAAACCATTATGCACATTTGCATCAAGCGAGTGCGTATGGACCGCAAGCTGTTTATTGAGATCTTCCCTGGCCATGAAACTGACCTGGAATGGTTCAAACATCAAGCAGCTAGCGGCAAACCCTGGGCAGATACCCTGCTGCAGTATGGCGATGAAATCCTGCGCGCGCAAAGACGCTTGTTTGAGCTTGAAGGCGAGCTAGGCATGAGCATTGCTGAAATTAAGGGTATCAATAAACGTCTTTCTTTAGGCGAGGCCAAAGCGCGCAAAGCCAAAAAAGAGATGGTTGAAGCCAACTTGCGTCTGGTCATCTCTATCGCCAAAAAATACACCAACCGTGGCCTGCAATTTCTTGACCTGATCCAGGAAGGCAACATAGGGCTGATGAAAGCAGTCGATAAGTTTGAGTTCCGTAGGGGTTTTAAATTCTCAACCTATGCCACCTGGTGGATTCGACAGGCCATTACGCGCTCCATTGCTGATCAGGCCCGCACTATCCGTATTCCGGTTCATATGATTGAAACCATCAACAAACTCAACCGCGTTTCTCGCCAGATGCTACAGGAGATGGGAAGAGAACCTACCCCTGAAGAGCTGGGCAAACGCATGGATATGCCCGAGGACAAAGTCCGTCGCGTTCTGAAAATATCGAAAGAACCCATCTCGATGGAAACCCCCATAGGTGATGACGAAGACTCTCATCTGGGAGATTTTATTGAAGACACCTCGATGATCTCCCCGGTGGATTCGGCTACCGCTGAAGGACTGCGTGAAGCCACCCGTGAGGTGCTGGCTAATTTGACGCAACGTGAAGCCAAGGTGTTACGTATGCGTTTTGGTATTGAAATGAACACCGATCATACCCTTGAGGAGGTCGGCAAGCAGTTCGATGTCACGCGTGAGCGTATTCGTCAGATCGAAGCTAAGGCGCTGCGCAAGTTACGCCATCCCTCCCGCTCTGAGCACTTGCGTTCATTCCTCGACAATGAGTAGTAGCTAACCCTAGCTTCTCCCCCCAGACTGAAATCTTGGGGGGAGAAGATTACCCTACCTGCTCCTAATGACCGCAGCTTGCCAACAAGTCTTCGCCCAGCGTAGCCGACAGCGCTTGGGGCGTAACTGCATTGAGTTCAAGCACGGTCGATGCGTCTTCCTGCGCCAGTAGTTTAACGGCTTCTTTCAACTTCTCATCTGCCAGACCGCGCAGGTTGTTGAGAGATGAGTCTCCCGCTATAGCCCTCTGATTATTAATATCGTGATAGACCTGATAGATCTGGCCCACTGCATGCGGAACAGCTTGCTCCGCATGCCCCAGCACCCGATTGCCGGCATACTGATTCAACCACAGCGCGAGAAATTGACTAGCCTCTGCAGGAGCATTGTCCACCGGCAGAGGCCGCAAAAGTTCAACACGCTGATTGATGGTGATGGCTGTTTTTTTCAAGGCTGCTAGAACAGCATCTGGCTGTGAAGCCTTTTTAACCATAGCCTCGCGCAAGCTACTTATATCATCGATGGATTCCAGAAAAACAAAGCTGTTTTGCACCGTACCCGCCTTCACCCCACCCACCGTGCCCAGTGTAGAAGCCCATAAAGCCTTCAACTGTCCCTCCGTGGCAGCATCACGCAGTTGTTTGCAATCCATGGTTGACGGGAGCTTGAGGTCTGTCCCTATCGTCGGTTTGACTGGCTCCGATAGGATACTTAACCCCAGCAAACTGGCTATGTGTGCATTCTCGGCAGCTACCTGCTGCTGATGCTCGAGATTTTTATGCTGAAAAATCGCATCATCATCGGAAATCTGTTGCGTGATATTAAATGAGGTCACACTCACGGCTGAGATGGGTTGATCTAACAGGACGGGAACCACCTTTTCCGCTGGCTGTAAGACGACATCCTCTGCCTGACGCAGCTTAGCCATGACCGCTACAGCTTGTGCCCCTGGTGCATCCACGCGACCGTTAACGCTCTGTTTTGCATCCAGCCTGGAGCGATAGATCAGCTTATTCTGAGCATCCAGAAAATAGATGCCCGCCTGCTGTCGAATCGTTCTCTGCACCGTTGCCGCGGCGGTAGCCAAGGCTCCCGAAGGGGCCGTTGCATGTTCACTTTCTGGCGTCACGAGTTGCCATGTATCCACACTCGCACGGCGTCTCGGATCAATAATTAAAAAATAAAGGTAGCCCTGTGTACTCAGTTCACTGATTTGATGATCCAATTCCGCTAAGGAGCTCAACAGGCAAGGGACATGATCGGTGGAACATCCCACGTCCCATCCTGAGGGAACAGGACCGGGATCCGTGCCTGTTATGATGAGCACTAAACGTTTTAGTGGGATCAACTTCTCGTCTATGCCTGCGGCGCGAAACTCATGACCCAGACTCCATGCCTTGTCTATCGGCAAAGGCAAACTCCAGTGCCCCCACACAGCCAGAGCTTTCATTTGACATCCTCCCCTTCCTCAGCCGATGGCTGCCGCTTACGCGGAAAGGGAGTGGATTCCTTCTGCAAGACGCTCATGTCCAAGCGCGAGAATGTTGGTGGCGGCATTGATGTCGCGATCGTGGAGTGTACCGCACTCCACAC
>JAJZHP010000170.1 GCA_021804355.1 Pseudomonadota bacterium
CCACGCTTGGTGAGATCGAGGTAAGTCGTGGTGGTGGTAATTCCATCTCTGCGCTCTGGTCGTTGACCCAAGAAACCCCCGCTACAACGTTGCAAGGCGTTTAGCGGTGGGAGACTTCATACTCATTGTCATGGTAGTAGTCTGAGAATCTCATTTCAACGTTAAAATACACATAGCCTAAACCTAAGGCAGCGGCCCCTTTAGGGTAGGGGCTGTGCCGTTGATGGTAGGGAGGGTGTCAGACTGGCCGCTTCTGTAGCGTAAATGGCCAAGTCATTAGCCAGGTTCGTTGTGCTCTTGTTTTTTGCCTGAGCAATGACATAAGCATAGGCAGCATTACGACTGGCAGATAATGGATCACCATAACTGGCGGCATGGTCGGCTGCCTGAGCATAACGTACATCTGCATCCTGAAGCTGGTCGAGTAAATCGTGCACAATCGCCTGTGCCAGCTTACGCGTTAAGTGATCATAGATTTCCATATCGGAAGGCAGGCTGGGAAGTTTAAAGGGCAAACGAAACTTGCCTATATCCACGCCTTCATTGCCTTGATCAGCGACATCCTCTTTGACCATCTCTGTGGCGGTGTCAACGACCCGGCCAGTATAAGCATCCACCAATCGGAATGACGCAGACATTAAACCAATTTTTCTGACCTGATTGACATTGACCGTGACATTTTCCTGTTGGTCGACATCGATGGTGGGAGGTGGTTCAGGGTGTTTTTTGCGCTCATAACTGGAAAGCGCTAACCAAGCCTGGTAGTCCGGGTTGTCATGAGTCACCGTATCGGTGGTCACCCGCATGGTTTTAGTGCCTTTTTCTTCGGTCGTATCAATGTGGGCTTCAAGCAGGCGTCCTTCGATTAAATAGTCAGCGGGTCGTTGACCATCATCGGGTTTACCCGCAGATTTTAGCAAGGCATGAAACTGGTCGTTATCAACGATGCGTATGTCCTGCGGTAGGGTTTGAAAAAGTGATTGAGTAATCTGGGCGGCGATGGCAACACCATAATTATCATCGCCTTGCGCGCTGCTGAAGGCTGCTGTAGTGATACGATGTTGAGCCTGCTGACGTAGTTTCTCATGCAGTGTATGCATCTGGGATTTAAGGGCTGTTGAGTTTCCTGAGAACTCTTGCATGACCAGCAGCAAGCCTAAGGCCTCGCCTTCGGCATTGGTATGGTCAGCTACTTGAAATTTATCGGAAATCTTATCCAAAAATAATTTTTCTTCGGGTAACTGGCGCAGAGGGGCTGCTTCCAGTACTTCGCGCATCTGTCGTTCCTGGTGAAAACTTATGTAGGCATCACCTAATTTTCCAGTCTGAGCTGCTGCATTGCCGCGTGCCACAAAAAAAGCGATCATGTCATGACCTGACTTATTCAGGTTGGGGCGCAGGGCGGCAAAATCCTTGCCATGAGCAGCGGTCATAATCAGCTCAAAGGCTTCGTTGATATGATTGCTGCTGATATCAGACCAGAAAGTCTTTTCAAGATCCCTGGCGCGAGAGCGGTACAGGGCATTTTTTAGCCCGGTATCATCCGGTTGTAGTGTATGTAAAGTTTCAAGCAACGAGGTGGCTTGATCAAAGTCTCCCTCTTGCGTAGCTTGTTGCGCCTTCTTTTGCATGTTGGCTACAAGATCGGAGCGTTCACGTTCAAAACGAGAATCTCCGCTGAGGTCGATGAGTTGTGATAACAAACGATAACGTCCCAGATAATCTTCATCATCAAGATTGGTGCGTTGTTGAGCTAGGTCGTCGATACGGGCATGGGTCCTGTCACTGAGTGCTTTGATGTCTTTAAGCGTAGTCGCATACTCCATGGCATCATAAGGCTTTATGGAGCTGGCGTGCTGTGTAGCTGCTGCAAGCACGGGGAGAGGAATGAGCCCATTGCTCAAGGTGTAATGGCCGAGGTCGCCCTGCAGTTCGCGACTCATATTCTTCGCAATGGCTGAACCCAGCCGAGTCAATTGTGCCTGAGCATCCTTGCGGCGCGAAGCGCTTACATCATGAGCATGCTGTAGTCGTGCCACCAAATTGCTATAGTTCTGCTGAGGGTCGTTGCTTTTGAGCGCTGTATCTATTTCAGCAGGAGCAATCAGGGGGGGCTGAGTGATACAGCCCGACAGAGCCAAGCTGATGATCATAGCCATGGCACGAGGTTGAATGCGCATATAACGGAGTCCTATTACCCATCTATCAGGGCAACATCATAACCGATCCTAGGCGAGCTACCCAAGGGTATGTGCCTCATGGAAATGTTGGAGACTAGGCAAGGCGACCAAGCCATAACAAGGTACCGCCGTATACCTGTTATCATTTTTTTCAGAAAGTATATATGTATCAGTTTGTGCGTAAAACCCCGCCGTTTCCTCCCTTACCACTGAGACGATTGATCTATGGACAGGATCTTCGATAGACCCCACTCTTTTCAGGGGTTCCGCGTAAGCGGCAGCCATTGGCTGAGGGAGGGGAGGATGTCAAAACGAAATTTTGCATTTGTGTTTGCTTTTTTGCATAGTTGGCGCATGGAGACCAAAAATCTAATCGGAGGGGTATGGCTGACCGCTAATTACGGCATTAAACCGGTCATGCCGTTGCAAACTCTCAGTCGCTTGGGTGGACGTCGTGCTACACAAGTTTCAGAGGGAATCCTGCTATGATTAATGTATTCCCTGAGCAACGGAAGGGGTGATATCCATGCGAATTTCAGATAGCACGGCAGAAATTTTAACCAGACTTGCCAGAGTTCACTTTGGTGAGACGGCTCAAGTTCGTTTGTTCGGATCGCGTGTCCATGATGAGGCTAGGGGAGGGGATATTGACATCCAGATTATTGCTCCTGAATCATCCTATCGAGATGAGGTCTTTTTTTTGGCAGCTGTTGAGCAATATCTTGATGAGCGTGTAGATTTAAGAGTTTTGCGTCAGCGTCGACTACTCATTGATGATATTGCTTTCAAGGAGGGGATTTTGCTGCATGGTTGACATCCTCCCCTCCCTCAGCCGATGGCTGCCGCTTACGCGGAAAGGGAGTGGATTCCTTCTGCAAGACGCTCATGTCCGAGCGCGAGAATGTTGGTGGCGGCATTGATGTCGCGATCGTGGAGT
>JAJZHP010000076.1 GCA_021804355.1 Pseudomonadota bacterium
ACGCGCCGTCAGGCTGGCGCCCGAGCAGGAACGCTACCTAGCTGAACTTATCGATGCCCTCATCGTTAACCGTGACTGGAATCAACTACGTTCTTGGTTGATCAAAGGCAGGCCCTACACCCAACACCACCCTGGACTTTGGTTAACATGGGCCGATGCCTGGCTAACGCTGCAAAAACCTCAATACAGTCTTCCCTGGCTACAGACTTGGGTGCGCTTACATCCTGATGACCTGCGTGCCTGCTTGAAACTGGCGGATGCTCTGCAGAACCTAGACCACCCCGAACAAGCTATCAGCCTGCGCCGCCATATTCTTTTAAAAGCGGACCTGCATAGCTTTACTCCGGATGAAATGCTGGAACTGCGATGGCAAGTGGCCAGAGACTCGGGATCAGCCGATGCAGACTACAAGAACCTGCTCCACATCCTGAGTCAGGGTACAGCCGCACAGAAATCTATCACCCTGGAGCATTTGATCGACTATCAGATACAACACGGTGCCAGTGACGCTCAACTTGAAGGGGCACAACACTTACCCTTGTCGCTACAAACTTATCGTGCCTTCAATACCCTTGACTTGCCAGCCATACCCTCATTATTAAAAAGCAATGATTTGGCTGCCAGTGATCGCCGCTTATTACTTATGACCAGTGGCCAGCGTGATGCCTCTGAAGAGGACCTGATGCGACAATCCTGGGAGAACCCTGACGATCATGAGTTGGCTGAGGCATGGGCACCCTTACTGGAGCATGCCGCCTCGGTCAGCACCGATTACGAAGACAACCAGATCGGCATTTTGTTGCAACACAAGCGCGAACTCAGCTCCTCGTGGCCACTCGATGCTTCTCACCGTATGGAGCTTGCCTGGTCAGATGCTGACCAGTTTACGCGAGATACCACGCAATTACTCCAACCACCCCGTCAACAAAGCCTGACACTCCGCTATGTTGAGGAACTTCTTCGTGGACAAGCCAGCCTGGCCTGGATTCCCACCATGAATGCGGGCCACTATTCCGAGGTTGACTCAGATGTTCAGTACCCCTGGACCAACCGCCTGACTATCGAGGGTCAACTTAATTACCATGAACCCGCTAATGAAAATGAAATCCTGATAGCTTTAGGGCAACGCGATCAGGCCAGATTAACGACCAGCTATAAATTGACACCGGTATGGCAACTACAAGGTTCCTTGCATGAAAACCGCTACGGCACCCAAACCGGAGATCCCCTAGGCTATGGTTCCGAATGGGATATGTCATTAAATAATAGCGAGTTATCCCCTTTAGATTTCAACCTCGAATACACGCAATTTCTATTTCAGGCGGAGAATCACCCTCTAGATGCTTTATTAAGCAGCTACACCCCCAGAGGCATTCTGACATCAACCTCGGGCGTTCTACCACAGGGCTTTAATCAATGGTCATTCAATGCACATTGGGAAGGCCAACCTACAGAATTAAGACACTGGCACGTCGTCGCTGATGCGGCACTGCTTTACATCTCCTCAGCAGGACGCGGTTATTCAGGTCATCTGGCCTTAGCTGGCCCTCTGTGGGGACGTGATGAATTAACACTTGATCTGGCACAGGAACGAAGTGGCGTTGATCAGGGCAATCTGGTCCGTACCTTGGCTGTGAAATATCGCTATGACTACTAAACCTAGGGAGTGACTCACCATGTTGATCGGTCGGTATGTACTTATTGGCTTGACCTTAAGTTCGCTGGGGGCTTGTTCCAGCATGGCACATATGCCACAAGCTGTGACGCTGGACCCAGGAGCCAGCATCGTTGTGTTACCCACGATCAATAACACAGAAACGCCTCTCGCAGGAGAGCGTATGGATGATCTGGCTAATAGCCTGTTACCCGTACTGGGCCTGACCTCGGCAGTTCAGACGCCGGCTGAAGACACGTCCCGCTTACCTGACGGCAGCCCACATGACCGTTGGCATCAGGAACAGGCTCTTGCCTGGTCCAAGCAGCAACATGTGCGTTTTGCGCTGGCCATCAGCCTGATGGAATGGCGTTACAAAGTTGGACTGGATGGCGAACCTGCTGTCGGCATGAATGTATCCATCCTCGATGTGGATAGTGGTCATATACTTTGGTCGGGTAGCGCTGCTCGCTCAGGCTGGGGTCGCCAAGCCGTCAGCAGTTTAGCTCTGGATGAGTTGCATAGCTTATTGCGTCATGCGATCACAGTAAACTCGGCGGCCGTAGGGACTACGCAAGATTCTACCCCTTCCTCGGTCAAGCCATGAACCTCGGCCATCTTTTTTGGCGTCAATTGGCACATAAATCCAGTATCTGGGGCATGTGGCTGGAAATTTTGGTGCTTTGCGCACTGGCCTTGGGCCTGCAATACCTTTATTCGCCCGATGACCCCATGGGC
This sequence comes from Pseudomonadota bacterium, assembly GCA_021804355.1. Classification (GTDB taxonomy): domain Bacteria; phylum Pseudomonadota; class Gammaproteobacteria; order Pseudomonadales; family Moraxellaceae; genus JABEVH01. Next base: position 2,393 of record JAJZHP010000076.1, read on the forward strand.
TCAGCTTCTGCTTTCCCCTGGATTTGGATGGTACCGTTGCTGTTAGCGCTTCGTTATGGATCGGTGGCTGCGGTTGCTGCCAGTAGCTTGTTGGGAGGCTATGCCTTAGTCATGCTGCCGTTTGACCATTTAGCACATCAAGGCTCCCCTATTCTGGGCGGATGGATAGTCAGCTTAGTCGCCGGCGAGTTCTCCGATCTATGGATGAATCGCATCAAGCGACTTCAGTCGGCCAATGGCTATATCACGGATCGTCTCAGTCACCTGACCCGACGCCATTTTCTGTTACGTCTTTCACATGAACGCCTTGAACAAGACTTGCTGATCAAACCCATTACCTTGCGCGACTCCTTGACTGAAATGCACCGCCACATGATGGATAAACCTAACGACCCCCTCCCCGCCATAGCCGAACTAATGCATGTGCTTACCCAGGCCTGCCAACTTGAGGCTGCTGCCATACATCAGGTACATGAAGGCATTATTAACCCCCACCCTATGGCCCAACGTGGTCTGATCGATGAACTTATCGTGAATGATCCCATGGTTATCCAAACCTTACAGCGCAAGGAGCTTTTGCATCTACAGTCAGACCCGGTGCACCATCATGATAGCAAGTACATGGTCGTCGCTCCCTTGGCTAATAGCCGTGGCGTGCTAGGTATACTGCGCGTTGAGAAAATGCCCTTTCTCTCCATGAATTTTGAAATCATGCAGTTTATGGCTGTGCTACTTGGCTATTATGCTGATCTGGTTGATTTACAACCGGAAATCTCCCCCATGCATACTCGATGGCCACAACTCCCTACCGGTTTTATTGCTGAGCTACTTCGTCTGGCCCGCATCCATCGGGAAGCTGCGATTAACTCTTATCTGGTCAGTTTAGTGTTTACGAATCCACATCATGGCGATGAAATGCATCAGGAAGCCGCACGACAGGGTCGTGAGTTGGATCTGAATGTTAGTTTAACTTCACCCCAAGGCCCCGTACTGCTGACCTTGATGCCTTTATTTGGCCAGGCAGCGGCTTCCGGTTATTTGCTACGTATTGAAAGACGTATTCAGGAAATTTTTGGCCATGAGCATTTGTCTGAGGCGGGTATCTTAACGTGGATGGCCCCTGTACATGGAACTGATCCTGAACTTAGTCTGCAACAAGTGCTCTCACATGTTTCTACACCCTGAGCTTACGTTGATCATGCTGGCCTTGGTGTTAGAGGCCTTTGCTCTGCTGAGTTTAACCATGCTTACACGCACGCCAGTAAAAAATACAGGGTTTGGGGTGCTTTCATGACAGCGATCGCCATGGGGTTTCGCCGTGCACGTATTCAAGCTTACCTGGTTGAACTGGCGTTGCTGCGACGTGACCACAAAAAGACCCGACCCTTCATCACTGAACGGCATCAGGAGGCAAGTATGCACCCATTACAGTCCGTGATGCGTTTTTGGGGAGCCGCCGTATGAAAATACTCAGGCAGAGCACAGAAGCTGATATCGGCTTGTTACTTGAGGGCACCTACCCTTATGTCAGTGGTGGTGTTTCCAGCTGGATTGCACAAATGCTGAGGGGTTTCCCCCAGTACCGCTTTGCCTTATGTTTTTTGGGAAGCCGTGAAGAGGATTATGGAGATCTGCGTTACACCCTTCCTGATCATGTCGTGCATTGTGAAGTTCACTATTTACATCAGCATAAAGTCGCCAGCCGAGCCAGCAAACACCGTGAAAAAAGCAATCCTGATGTCGTAAGTTGTTTGCGCCACATGCATGCTTCATTTCGGCAAGGTGATTTGGCAGGCGATGATTTACAACAGTTGATGCAATTTCAGATTGAAGGACGCCATAATGAGCGCGATCTCACCGAAACGCTGGACGCCTGGAATTTTATTACCGAGAATTACCGCCAGTATTGTACGGACCCCTCATTTGTCGATTATTTTTGGACCGTACGCATCATGCATCAGCCCTTATGGCTCTTGATGGATATTGTTAAGCAATTTCCCCGTATCCGGTTATTGCATACCATTTCTACCGGCTATGCTGGATTTCTAGGTGCTCTGCTCAAACAACAACGCCGATGTCCCCTCATTCTTTCCGAACATGGCATCTACACCAAAGAAAGAAAAATTGATCTTTTCCAAGCACAATGGATCAAAGACAATCGCGGAGTTCTCGAAAAAGACACCACAGATATCGCTTACTTTCGCCAAATGTGGATACGTTTTTTTGAAGCACTGGGGCGCGAATGCTATGGACAATCCGATCATATCGTTGCTCTTTATGAAGCCAACCGTCTTCGACAGATTCAAGACGGCGCTCCAGCAGATAGAACCCGGAACATCCCCAATGGAATAGATCTGGCTAAACTAGCCCCTTTGGTGCAATTACGCCATGCTGAAATCCCTGCGATCATATGCCTGATTGGCCGTGTCGTTCCCATCAAGGATATAAAAACTTTTATTCGTGCCATGCGTACCGTAGCCAATCATATGCCTGAGGTACAGGCTTGGATAGCCGGGCCGGAGGAAGAGGATCCGCAATATGCCCTTGAGTGCCATCAATTAGCCGCTGGTTTAGGCCTAAGTGATACCGTCAAATTTTTGGGATTTCAGCGTATCGATGCCTTGTTACCGCGAGTAGGTCTCATTGTACTTAGTTCAATCTCAGAGGCCCTGCCGCTAGTCTTGCTTGAAGGATTTGCTGCAGGCGTACCTTGCGTAGCGACGGATGTAGGTTCCTGCCGTCAACTTATTGAAGGCTTGGGGCCGGAAGACAGAGACCTGGGACACGCAGGGCGAGTGGTAGGCATCGCTGATCCAGCCAGCCTAGCGCAAGCCTGTATTGAACTATTATCCGCCCCTGAAGCCTGGAACCAGGCCCAACAAGCAGGACAGCAACGTGTTGCACAATTTTATACTCAGGATATGATGATTTCCGCCTACCAACAGCTTTATGAACAAACCTTGGAATCATCATGGCAGGCATAGGTTTTGAACTACGCAAATTACTGGAACGTGACAGCCTGCTGGGTATGCTGCAGGCGTATGCCTATGCTGGCATAATCAGTTCAGGCCCCTGGATACTTTCTATACTGGGTATCTTGTTAATCGGGATCATGAGTTTGACCATTGTGGTCCCCAGTGTCCTGATCACGCAGTTTCAGGTCAGCGTCACCTATCTGATTGCTTGTAGCTTGACGTTAACGGGGTTTGCGCAACTAGCTTTCACCCGTTTTTGTGCAGATCGGCTCTTTGAAAAAAAAACGGATATTATTCTGCCCAATTATCGGGGGTTGAGTTTACTCATCACCTTGCTGGCTGGCTCATTAGCCTTACCCATCCTGTATTTAGGCTTTCGAGAAACCAGTGAGTACTACCGCCTGCTGATGCTCGCCGGATTTGTCATCATGAGTAACATCTGGATAGCCACCCTGTTCCTGTCCAGCATGAAGCAATACAAAAGTATTTTGCTGATGTTTGCCATAGGCTACAGCGTGACTGTCATTCTATCCTTAGCTCTGCGTCATTTTAAGCTGGAAGGGTTATTGAGCGGCTTTGTCCTCGGACACTTCATTTTACTGGCTGGCATGATGTTGCTGATTGAGCATAACTTTCCTTCATCTCAATTACTGCGCTTTGATTTCTTAAAAAAACAACAGATCTTTGTCAGCCTAGCCGCTGTAGGGCTGTTTTATAACCTTGGGCTTTGGATCGACAAATTCATGTTCTGGATGCATCCTTCCACCAGCATTCATGTGCTCGGATTATTGCGCGCCTCGCCGATCTACGATATACCCGTCTTTCTAGCGTACTTATCGATCATCCCTGGCATGGCCGTTTTTTTGGTAAAAATGGAGACTGATTTCGTTGAATACTACGATGCTTTCTATGATGCCGTTCGGGAAGGAGGATCTCTGGAAGAGTTGGAACAGTTGCGCAATGATATCGTTTTTACCGTGCGGCAAGGGATCTATCAGATCATCAAAATCCAGGCTATCAGTGCTCTGCTGATATTGGTTGTTGGCAGACAACTGCTGCATGTACTCGGTATTTCGGAGCTCTACCTGCCATTATTATTTGTTAACCTGATCTCTGCTGGCTTGCAAGTCGTATTCTTAGGCATATTGAATGTGTTTTTCTACTTGGATCAACGACGTATGGTGCTTTGGCTGACCGGGTCCTTTTGTGTATTTAACACGGTCCTTACCGGCTTAAGTCTCTGGCTAGGTCCGGGTTGGTTTGGAGATGGCTATGCCATAGCCTTGCTCATTGCGGTAGCTTTAGGTTTCCATCTTCTCACTCTCAAGTTAGATAAACTTGAATATGAGACTTTTATGTTTCAGTAGCCAGCCCTCAGCCAACTTGGAAATCGTTTAATTGGGAAGGATGATCAAAAAAATGCGGGCATCCGGATTTGAGAGTGTTTCCGGCCTCTGAGAAAGCCTCCATCATCTTGGCGTAAAACCGGATTTTGTTGTTGTATTCCGTGCGATAGTTGAACTATCATGAAACCGGATTTTGTTGTGGGAGAAAAAGACGTGAAGCCCTCTGAAGCCTTGGCCTCGAATCGCGCCGCGATCCGACATGTGGTCGAGTCGCACCGTGCCCGGAATGCGCGGGTCTTCGGCTCCGTGCTGCGCGGCCAGGACACCGACAGCAGCGACCTCGACATCCTCATCGACCCGACGCCGGAGACGACGCTGTTCGACATCAGCGCGATACGCGTTGAGCTGCGCAAGCTCCTCGGCGTGCCAGTAGACGTGTTGACACCCAACGGTCTGCCGGACAAGTTTCGCGCTGCCGTGCTCGCGGAGGCAAGTCCCGTATGAGCCGCGATCCTCAGCGACTGCCCGACTACCTGGGGCACATCCTTGAAGCCATCGAGCGCATCCACTCCTACGTGGCTGATGTTGATGAAGTTGATTTCTTGTCCAGCAAGATCGTGCAAGATGCCGTGATTCGCAACCTAGAAGTGATCGGCGAAGCTAGCCGCAATATCGAGCGAGTCCACCCGGAATTCGCCGCAGCGCACCCGGAGCTTCCCTTGGCGCTCGCCAATGACATGCGCAACGCCCTTGCACACGGCTACTTCAAGGTGGATTTGGGAATTGTCTGGAAGACGATCCAAAGCAACCTGCCTGACCTGCACGCGCAAATCACCGAGGTGAGCGCGACGCTCGCCAGCAATTCCGATCATGAAGGGATTGAACCGTCAACTACCCCACCCTACCCCTGAAATTATTGGGTCTATTGAAGATCCTGTCCATAAACCACAATCGTCTCAGTGGTAAGGAAGGAAAGGACCGAGGTTTCATGCACAATCTGATGAAACGAGCAACAAGGCATATCGACGTTCCCCGGGGCCAGATTCCAATGCCGGATACGCTGAGGAAGCTCACAGCAACGCAACTCGGCAAGTTGCACAAGATGCCTGCATCAGCCATTCAGGATCAACTCGGCTACATGGAAACGCCCCCGTGTGGTCATCGAATCATCAGTTTGGGTCTTCGGGCTGGTGGTGAGTTCCGCAGGCGCGATTCACATAATGACGGTTTCATGGTCTGGCTAGTGGATATCCCGCTGGCTACCGGCCACTGACCCATGCCCACGAACATCCTGAAGCTCCCCGATTTCAAGGTGCAGCGGGTCGAGGAAGCCGACCACGACTATCACGTATATGCCGAAGTCTCGAACCCTCCCGGCATCTGCACGGCCTGCGGTTCTGATCGCCTGATCGGCCACGGGCGCAATGAGCAGGTCATCCGCGACCAGCCAACCCACGGCAAGCGCCTTGCGATCTACGTGGACACGCGCCGCTGGCGGTGCCAGTCTTGCGGCAAGACTTTCATGGATGAGCTGCCCGCCGTCAACGCCAAGCGCGAAATGACCGACAGGCTGGTGAAGTGGATCGGCCAGCAGAGCCTGATGCGAACCTTCGCCAGCATCGCCGATGACACTGGCCTTGACGAGAAGACCATCCGCAACATCTTCCGCGACTACATCAACGAGCTGGAAGCAGAGTTCCGGTTCGAGACACCGAAGTGGATGGGCATTGACGAAATCCACCTCATCAAGCCGCGCTGCGTCATTAGCAACATCCACAATAATACCATCATCGACATGCTCCCGAACCGGGACAAGAATACCGTGGTGAACTACCTCTACAACCTGCAAGGGAAGTCCGAGGTGCAGTACGTGGCGATGAATATGTGGATGCCGTACCGCGATGCCGTCCAAGCCATGCTACCGGATGCCAGTATCGTCATCGACAAATTCCACGTCGTCCGCATGGCGAATGACGCCGTGGAGAAGGTCAGGAAGAGCCTGCGGGAGCAACTAACGCCGAAGCAGCGCCGGGGCCTGATGCACGACAGGCTCGTACTGCTCAAACGCGAATGCGACCTGAGCGACAAGGAAGCGCTGTTGCTGGACGGCTGGACGAAGAACTATCCCGAGCTAGGAGTCGCGTACAGGCTCAAGGAAGGCTTCTACGCCATCTATGAGAGGTCAGGCAGCTCCGAAGCTGCACTTGCTGGCTACGAGACCTGGAACAAGGCCATGGTGCCCGAGGTGCGCGATGCCTTCGGCGACCTGATCCGGGCCTTCACGAACTGGCAGCCCTTCATTCTCAACTACTTCGAGCACCCCATCACCAACGCCTACACCGAGTCGCTGAACTTGCTGATCCGCGTCATGAACCGGCTGGGGCGCGGCTACTCGTTCAAGGCACTGCGAGCCCAGATTCTGTTCACCGAGGGCGCGCACAAACACAAGCTCAGTCGCCCAAAGTTCGAACGCAGGCGCGAGCCTGAATTGGTCGTGGCGGAAGAAGTCATGGGTTTCGGCGTACCAGACGATGCAATGGGCTATGGCTTGCCGTCTGGGCACTTCGGAAAGGTGATACTGACGCCAAGGAAGGACACGCCGAAGGCCGAGCACCCACACGAACCACCGGGGCCACCGAAGAACTACGGGGCCAACATAAACACACTGATTGAGCTACTGGAATCCGGGCGGCTGTGAGCCTTCAAACACAGCCAAATCCGGATACCCCAAAATTCACGACCCCCTTAAATAACACCATGTAGGAAAAATACCAAGCTGTTTGTTGTTAAAATGCTTAGGATACATACTGTCGGTAACAAGTTAAGCGTTTAGTTAAATGTAAAATATTGCACGACATCTCCAATGAATTTTGGGCCTTCTTAAGGCAAATTTTTTTATCAAGCGATTCATCCCTGCACAAGGGAACCACCCAAAACTGAGTTTGCTACAAGTGCTTTCACATGCGTATACACATTAAAATCAATCTGACCTTGCTGGCCCTGATAGTAGATGCCATCGCCATGCTGGTCTTATTTAAAACCCAGCGGATAGCGCTATTTTGGGAACTGCATCTACTAGCCTCAATCCTAGCCACCTTAAGCATGAATCTTCCAGGTTACCGCTGGTACAACCGTTTGTTGCACCTGAGTATTTTTATATTCATTCCCTTCCTGGGTTTGCTGGCAATTACGCTAAGTCCCTGGGTGATCAATTTTCTGCCTGCCCGCCGTGTTATTCGAGTTTTTGATGCCGTACCTCCCCTGTTAGTCCAAATGCCGCGTAAACCGCGTGACCCGCAAATACGCCATGGCCAGACAGGACGCCTTATTCTCTCTCCTCGCGTTCCTGATCATGTACGCATGAAGGCCCTGCTGTCTCTGCAAGACATGCCCACGCGGCATACTTCTGGGCTATTGCGAGATTCTTTGGGCGACACCCTCGATGATCTCCGTTTACTGGCCTATGGCATGCTTGAACAACGGGAAAAGGCCTTAGCTTCTCAACTACAACTCCAGCTTGAACGCTATCAGGAAGCCATAGCACGACATGATGAGGTTCGACAGGCATCCGTCGCCCGAAACTTGGCAGAGATTTATTGGGAAATGATTTATCAAAATCTAGCTTTAGGCGATATGCGCGATTATGCAGCCGAGCAAGCTTTGTACTATTTGAACAATGCCTTACGCCTTCAGGTCAAGGATGCAGGTCTTTGGGTATTAAACGGCCGACTGAAATTAATCCAAGGAGATCATATCGGAGCCCAAGGGGCTTTCATGGCAGCGATTGCCATGGGGTTTCCCCGCGCACGCGCACAACCTTACTTGGCAGAGCTAGCCTTCTTACAGCATGACTACCCAAAAACCCGTCAATTGATCGCCGACTTACAGAAGGAAACCCGTATGCCCCAGTTACAGCAAATCATGCGCTTCTGGGAAAACCATCCTAAAACGTGATCGACAATATTATCAGTAAGCTTCTGGGTTGCGCTGTGCAAAGTTCCAAGCATCCTGACACATACTCTGCAGCGTACGTTCAGCACGCCATGACATCGATTTCCATGCTTTATCAGCCACCGCAAAACTTTCAGCCACATCACCAGGTCGACGTGGCAATACCGTATAGGGTATGCCATGTCCACTAACTTGCTCAAAGGTTTCAACTACCTGCAACACTGAATAACCGCATCCCGTGCCCAAGTTAAAGACATTAAAGCCTGCATGTTGCTGGAGATAGTCAAGGGCTGCTACATGCCCTGAAGCTAAATCCATAACATGAATATAATCACGTACTCCTGTTCCATCTGGGGTTGGATAATCCTGACCAAAGACACGTAACTGCTCATATCGACCGGTTAACACCCCAAGGACATAGGGCATCAGATTATTGGGAACGCCTCGCGGCACTTCGCCAATCAGACCACTGGGATGTGCGCCTGCAGGGTTAAAATAACGCAGAGCGGCTACGCGCCAGGAGGGATCTGAAACACAAAGATCTTCAAGCAGTTGTTCCACCATACGCTTGCTATGACCATAGGGGTTAGTAGGCCCTAAGGCGGCATGTTCTGCAAACGGAGGCTGTTCTTGTTGACCATAAACCGTGGCTGATGAGCTGAAGATGAACTGACGTATACCCAGTTCACGCATGACCTGCAACAGCTGCAAACTGCCATTCACATTATTATCATAATAAGCCAAAGGCTCACTGACCGACTCGCCGACAGCCTTAAGCCCCGCAAAATGCAAGACAGCCTCGATGCTGTGGTATGAAAATATCCTGCGAATTTCCTGAACATCTCTGATGTCTGTCTGGTAAAACGCCGGAGCATGTCCTGCAAGGTCAGCAACGCGCTGCACAGATACTTCAGAACTATTGCTCAAGTTATCCACTATGACCACATCATGCTCTGCCTGCATGAGCTCAAGCGCCACATGCGATCCTATATACCCCGCACCCCCTGTCACCGCAATTCGCATCTTTCCCCCACGTCAGCAACGCCATGATATGACGCAGATCTTAATTCATTTAAGATTAGAATAGGCAGCTGGTTAGCAGCAACCTACAGGTCTTTTCGCTATGACATCATCACTGACGCAGCTTCCTGATCACCTACCGATACCTGTCGATGATGGTGCTTGTCATCATCTTCTAGGAAGCATGCTTCCCTCGGTTAACCTTCTCTCTACGCAAGGCCACTGGGTCAATATCGCCAAAAATTCCAGAATACAGGTCATTTACTGTTATCCCATGACAGGCCGACCTGATCACCCACTCCCCCACGGCTGGGATCAAATTCCGGGAGCACGCGGCTGCACACCGCAAGCCTGTTCATTTCGTGATCATTATCAGGACCTACAGTCCCTAGGCGTTGATGTCTATGGTATCAGCACGCAATCGCACCTAGATCAGCGTGAAGCTGCAACACGCCTGCATTTACCCTTTGCTCTGCTCAGTGATGAAGAACTTGCCTTTACCCAAGCGCTGCAACTACCCACGTTTGAAATTGATGGTAAGATTCTGATTAAGCGTCTCACTTTAATTACAGAGCTTAATCGTATTCAGAAAGTGTTCTATCCCGTATTTCCGCCTGTTGACATCCTCCCCTCCCTCAGCCGATGGCTGCCGCTTACACGGGCCCCTGAACCCCTTGGGGTCTTAGAAAAGGGAGTGGATTCCTTCTGCAAGACGCTCATGTCCAAGCGCGAGAATATTGGTGGCGGCATTGATGTCGCGGTCGTGGAGTGTACCGCACTCCACACACCTCCATTCCCTTATTCGCAATCCTTCCTGACCCTTAGGGCCAGTGCGCTTTTTACAGACGCTACAGGTTACGGTGGTATGGGCTTCGTTAACGACTTCATAGACTACGCCAGCATGATTACATTTGTATTCCAGCATAGTCTTGAACATGCTCCAGCCCGCATCCAAAACCGATTTTGCCTGGTTGGTTT
>JAJZHP010000077.1 GCA_021804355.1 Pseudomonadota bacterium
CTGGGTATGCAGCCCTTATACTGCCTCGTTCTGGTTTGGGGCATAAGCATGGCATCGTATTGGGGAATTTGGTGGGTCTCATCGATTCTGATTATCAGGGAGAATTGATGGTTTCCTGCTGGAATCGCGGGCATGATGCTTTTACCATACAGCCAGGTGAACGAATTGCCCAGTTGGTGGTGGTTCCTGTGCAGCAGATAGAGTTTGACGTGGTCAGCGAGTTTACCCGTAGCAGTCGTGGAAGCGGCGGGTTCGGTCATTCAGGGCGTTCTTGAGGGAGTATCATGGTTGCAAAGACGGAAAGTGCAGGTAACGAGCCTGTGAAAACGACCTCGTGGTTGCGTCAAGTTGCTTTTTCTCTGACTTCATTATTGCTGGCTTTGATGCTGACAAACGTGTTGCTCTATGAACTGGTGATCGTACGCTGGGGCTCTGATACGACAGAGCGATTGAGTATGCTCTATGCTAGGCACTACCTAGCACTGACCAACGATGCCATTCGCACCACCCAGCAGGAACTGGATGAGCTTAACCGGCCGGAATTTATCAAAGGCTTGCAGGCAGGAGATTTGACTACGGTTAACCAGATTTGTAGTCAGATATTGGTGGATAATCCCAAGTTGCATCATTTTGCTGTGCTGCCTCTGAACTATGCCAGCATGGGACTGGCAGTTGATTTACCTTTTTCAACGCAGGATATGGTCAATCGTATCTTCGAGGGTAAAAATGCCCCTCCTGAAATCAGCTATGTGCAGGGGCGCAGGTTATTAAATCTGGTGCTTCCTTTGCGTGATTCTGGACAGGTCATCGGTGCTTTGACGGCCAGTTTTGATATGCCTGAGTTTGCCGGAGAGTTTCGCGAGTTTGTCGCCAATGATGGCTATGTGGTACTGCGTGAAGCGGTGCAGGGCAACCAATCGGTGGTGGCCATGTCTGCCGGCAATGCATCGTGGGCATCACCTAATGCCATTCACTTACCTACTCGCAGTGCTAATCTGGTTCTGGAGTTTTCTCCTGGCCCGGGATTGGAAGTGCCTTCTGCTTTTACCCGGATATTTCTTATCGTATTGGCAGGGCAGTCCTGTATAATTTTCATGGTCCTGGGTTTGATATTCTGGCGCTGGAAAAAGCAGTTGCAGGCCGATGTGTCTACCCTGTTGATACAAGTAGATGGACAGCTCAACGGAGCGGCAACTTCCTATGGCTTGGCAGGGTTGCCGCCCATGGCGGAAATGGCAGAAAAAATTCGCCATCTGTTTAAGCAATCCAATATAGCGATAAAACTTGGTTCAGCTTCCCGTCATGTACTGGGTTCGGCCCAAGAGATTGCGGAGAAGGTGAGTATGAGTGAGCAGGATAGCCTTTTGTTAGCTCGCGATGCTTCACATCGACGAGAGCAAGTTTTGGAAATCCCTCCCCCCGTAGTTCCTGTGGTAGAGAGTACTCGTATGGAAGTCGTTGAAGCATCCCCCCAGTCATCGGTCGCTGTTGATTCTAGCATTTTTCGTGCTTATGACATTCGCGGCGTCGTAGGTACTCAGTTAACGGCAGAAGTGGTGGCTTTGATTGGGCAGGCTATAGGTAGTGAAGCTATCGCACGCAAGCAAAGTTCTGTGATTGTCGCCAGAGATGGCCGTCTATCAGGTCCTGAGCTCATAGAATCCTTGATCACGGGCCTGCGTCAGTCAGGTGTGAATGTGATCGATGTGGGGCGTGTGCCTACGCCGGTTTTATATTTTGCCACCAAGACTTTGGGTAGTGAATCGGGAGTGATGCTCACCGGCAGTCACAACCCCCCCAATTACAATGGGCTAAAAATTGTACTGGCGGGTGAAACGTTGGCTGGCGATGCCATTACGGCGCTTTACCAGCGCATCGTTAAGGGGGATTTACGCCAGGGTCAGGGGCAGTTGCAGCAGCGCACGATTAACAAGGCTTATATCGACTGCATCAATGCAGATGTTGCTCTGGCCAGGCCTTTGAAGCTTGTAATTGATGCGGGCAATGGCATTACGGGAGATATAGCGCCTAAACTATTTACTTCACTGGGTTGTGAAGTGATCCCGCTGTTCTGTGAGGTGGATGGTAATTTCCCCAACCACCATCCAGACCCATCCAAACCTGAGAATCTGCATGATCTTATAGAAGCCGTGGCCACCCATCAGGCTGATTTAGGGTTGGCTTTTGACGGTGACGGAGATCGGGTAGGTGTGGTGACGCCTGCGGGAAAGAGTATTTTTGCAGATCGGCTGATGATGTTATTTGCTAAGCATGTTCTGATCAGTCATCCCGGGGCGGACATTATTTTTGATGTGAAAAGCACACGAGACCTGCGTAGTTTGATTGCTGAGCATGGTGGTCGGCCGGTGATGTCGCGCACAGGTCACTCTTATATCAAAGCCAAATTAAAAGAGACAGGTGCGGCTTTGGCTGGTGAGATGAGTGGTCATATCTTTTTTAATGACCGCTGGTTTGGCTTTGATGATGGCATGTATTCAGGGGCCAGGCTGCTTGAAATTCTTTCCCTGGATATGACGGGAGCAGATGCCTTGTTTGCAGAATTTCCCGAAAATGTCAGTACCCCCGAAATTAATATTCCGGTATCGGATGCTGAAAAATTTGCGGTGGTGGAAAGGCTTAAAGCTGCTGCCGATTTTGCAACAGGGTCAGTATCTACTCTGGATGGACTGCGGGTTGATTTTCCGCAAAGCTGGGGCTTGATCAGGGCTTCCAATACCACACCCGTCTTGGTGGCGAGATTTGAAGGGCGTACGCAAGAAGATTTAGATAAGGTCAAAGCGCAGTTCAGGGCATTGCTTGAGCGCGTTGCTCCAGATATCCATGCTGCATTTTGAGGGAGACTAGCAAGATGGCATTAAGCAAAGAGTCTGCACTGAATGTGGCGCAGGTGTTGACAGAAGCCTTGCCCTATATCCAGCGCTTTGCCGGTAAGACGGTGGTTGTGAAATACGGCGGCAACGCCATGACCGGTGATGACAGTGAAGATGCTTTTGCCCGGGACATTGTGCTGTTGAAAACGGTCGGCTTAAACCCCGTTGTGGTGCATGGCGGAGGGCCACAAATTGGTGAGATGCTTGAGCGTATAGGTAAACAATCACAGTTTGTCTCGGGTATGCGAGTTACCGATGCGGAGACCATGGATATTGTTGAAATGGTCCTCGGTGGCAAGGTTAATAAAGCTATCGTCAACCGGATCAATCAGAATGGAGGCAGGGCTGTTGGGCTGACGGGCAAAGATGCCAACTTGATCAGGGCTCGTCGCATGCTGGTTAGGGAACGCCAGGCTGATGGCAGCTACCGCGAGGTCGACGTAGGGCAAGTGGGGGAAGTGGTCAGCATCAAGACCGACTTGCTGGATTTATTGGTGCATAGCGATTTTATACCGGTGATTGCTCCCGTTGGAGTAGGCGATGATGGAGAGTCCTATAACATCAATGCAGATTTGGTAGCCGGTAAGGTGGCTGAGGCGTTAAGGGCAGAGAAGTTGATTTTGGCTACGAATATTCCGGGGGTGCTTGATAAAGACAAGAACATCCTGACAGGATTGACCACGGCTGATGTCGATGCGCTGATCGAGGATGGAACGATTTACGGCGGTATGCTGCCCAAGATTACCTGTGCTCTGGATGCGGTCAAAAGTGGTGTGGCCAGCGCGCATATTTTTGATGGGAGGCTGCTCCATGCCACCTTGCTGGAAGTATTTACCGATGAAGGTATGGGAACTCTCATCAGTAATCGCAAGGTCATGCGCGCCAAGTAATTTAGAGGACAAGCCGCTCGTAGACCACAGTGCTAAAAGGTATGCCTGTAGCTGAAACATGCTGTTGCCGCATGGTTTCATGAAACTGCGTTCGGTCCCAGGCAGGAAAGAACGTATCGCCAGGGAAGGCTTGAGCGACTTCTGTGAGATAGAGGCGGTCAACCCAAGGTAGCGCTAAGGCATAAATTTCTGCTCCGCCGATAACCACGGCCTCGGTGGCGTGTTGGCCTGCATGCTCGCAAGCATTTTGCAGTGAAGTGAAGTAATGAATACGCTCATCGGTGCAGTGGTGAGGTTGACGGCTCAAGACCAGATGCTCTCTTCCGGGTAGCAAGCCAGGAAGGGACTGGAAGGTTCGATAACCCATAATCATGGGTTTGTTACCTGTTACCTGCCGAAAATACTTAAGATCCTCAGGCAAATGCCAAGGTAGTTTTCCCTGTGCTCCGATAACTCCGTTAGCGGCAACGGCAGCAATAAGCGATAGTTTCATACGGCGACCGGGGCGGGGATGGCAGGGTCACAGACGTAGTTGCTTAACGTGAAGTCTTCGTAGCGAAAAGCAAATAAATCGCTAACCTCAGGATTCAGGGTCATGCAGGGCAGGGGATGAGGTGAGCGGCTCAGTTGCAGGTCCGCTTGTTGGAGGTGATTGGCATAAAGATGACAGTCTCCACCCGTCCAGATAAATTCACCGGGGGTCAAATGGGTGACTTGCGCCAGCATCATCGTCAATAACGCATAACTGGCGATATTAAAGGGAACCCCAAGAAATACATCGGCACTACGTTGATAGAGTTGGCAGGAAAGTTTTCCCTGTGCCACATAAAACTGGAAAAGCAAATGACAGGGCGCTAAAGCCATCGCCGGCAGATCGGCTACATTCCAGGCAGACACGATGAGTCGACGGGAGTTAGGCTGATGAACCAAGTCATGAAGCAGCTGTTGTATCTGATCGATAGGCTGTCCTTGGGGAGAGGGCCAGGAACGCCATTGATGGCCATAGACCGGACCCAATTCACCGGTCTCATCAGCCCATTCATTCCAAATGCTGACCCCTTGTTCACGAAGATAAGCGATGTTGGTGCTGCCTTGCAAAAACCATAGCAACTCATGAATGATGGATTTTAAGTGAACTTTTTTGGTAGTCACCAGGGGGAATCCCTGAGCGAGATCAAAACGCATCTGGTGCCCGAAGATCGAATAGGTGCCTGTGCCCGTACGATCCTCACGATAGATACCTTCGTGACGGATTTTACGCATAAGTTCAAGGTAGTTATTCATGCGATGTAGCCTTCTTACGGTAAGCCAGGACCATAAGGAATATACCAGCGAGGATCATAGGTACAGATAACATCTGTCCCTTGGTCATCCATCCAAGCAAAATATAGCCTTGATCAGCATCGGGCTCCCTAAAAAATTCCATGCAGAACCTTGCGGTACCGTACCCGATCAGAAATAAAGCCGATACGGCCATACGCGGACGTGGACGCGAAGAAAACCACCATAACAAGATGAATAAAAGGATGCCTTCGGCGCCGGCTTCATAGAGTTCCGAAGGATGGCGAGGCAAGTTATCCACATGAGGGTAAATCATGGCCCAGGGAAGATGGGTATCCGTGACAGGGCGCCCCCAGAGTTCACCCCCTATGAAATTGCCTATGCGGCCAAAAAATAAGCCGGGAGGCACCAAAGGTGCGATGAAGTCGGTGATCTGAAAGAAGACCCGCCGCGTATTTTTACCAAATAACCACATGGCAAAAAATACACCCAGCATGCCGCCGTGAAAGCTCATGCCTCCTTCCCATACCCGGAATATCCAGAGGGGGTCAGCAAGTGCTCGCTGAGGTTCGTAAAATAGTACATAACCCAGTCGACCACCCAGGATGACTCCCATGGCAGCATAAAAAATGACGTCACCAACTTCATCAGAAGTCCAGCCCGATCCTGCCTGACGGGCGCGGTAACTACCGAGAGCCCATCCACTGGCAAATCCACAGAGATACATGATGCCGTACCAGTGCACAGCAACAGGCCCAAGAGATAAAGCAATAGGGTTAATATGGGGGTAAATCAGCACAGCAGTTTTTCCCAACGAACGGTAAGAGCTGCCTATTCTAGACGTTTTGGCGAGGGGGTGGGTATGTGTTTATTAGCCTGGGCTTGGCAGATGGATGAACATTGGCCCCTGATTTTGCTGGGTAACCGTGATGAACGCCATCATCGACCCGCCCTGCCCTTGCATCGCTGGAGTGGTTCAAACCTTGTGGCAGGTCAGGATCTGGAGGCAGGAGGCACCTGGTTGGGTGTCACCGGAGCTCGTCGTTTAGCTGCACTTACCAATGTTCGGGAGCCGGGTTCTCGCGCAGGGACAGCATCAAGGGGGCGGCTGGTGATGGACTTTCTGACAACTACACGGTCACTGGATGAATATGTGTACGACGTTCAACAGCGCGCGCAAGACTACGGCGGTTTTAACTTGCTTTTGCGGGAAGGTGATCAGATGGTGGTGATGAGCAACCGTGGCATAAGCTATCAGATGCTTGCACCGGGTTTCTATATGTTGTCTAACGCTGCTCTTGATACACCTTGGCCTAAGTCGCTTAGATTAAAGAATTTGCTGTGCAACAACATGACGCATGTGGAGGCTGAATGGCTAACATGGTTGTCCGATACGGCCCAAGCTCCTGATGCACTATTGCCTGATACGGGCGTGGGTTTGGTATGGGAACGATTTTTGTCGGCAAGTTTAATCGTTTCCCCGGCCTACGGTACACGATGCTCGTCCCTGGTACGCCAGGGGCATGATAACCATTGGGAATTCAGGGAGCAGACCTGGGCTGAGGATGGTAAGCCCCAGGGGGCATGCCGAATTGAAAAGGAGTAGCGGGGATGCATTCTGCAGAAGCGGCGATAAAGGAGCCGTTTAAATTACCAGCAAGCATCAGGATGCTCGGGTGGGTTAGCCTGTTGATGGATGTTTCTTCTGAAATGATTCATAGCTTGCTTCCTGTGTTTATGGTGTCCGTATTGGGAGCTACCGTGCTGGAGGTGGGATGGGTGGAAGGGCTGGCCACTTCAACAGCGCTGATGATAAAAATATTTTCAGGCACCCTAAGTGATTTTTGGGGACGAAGAAAGTCGCTAGTCGTGATAGGTTATGGTTTGAGCGCAATGACCAAGCCTCTTTTTGTTCTGGCTCCTACCCTAAGTCTGGTAGTTGCAGCACGCTTGGTAGACAGGCTGGGTAAGGGGGTGCGTGGCGCGCCCCGTGATGCCCTGATTGCTGATCTGGTTCCTGAAGCGCAACGCGGAGCAGCTTTCGGTTTAAGGCAGTCTATGGATACGGCAGGAGCCATTCTGGGGCCGCTGCTGGCTGTAGGTTTTATGGTGCTTGGCTTGGTTTCATATCGTGGGGTGTTTGCCATCGCGGTGGTGCCTGCATTTTTTGCTGTGCTCATGCTGATACTGGGCGTTAAAGAACCCCCCTCGCATCGTGTCGTTTCATCTTCCCTGGCTATTCATCGGGAGAAACTGATAGCCCTGAAAGGACGCTATCTCAAATTGCTGGTTCTCGGGATACTGTTTTCTCTGGCTCGTTTCAGTGAGGCTTTTTTACTGCTGGATGCGCGTCAGGCAGGGTTGCCTATAGCCTGGGTTCCCATGGTGATGGTGGTCATGAACGTGACTTATGCCAGCGTAGCCTACCCGGCAGGTCGCTGGTCTGACCAGATCAGTCGTGACCAGCTATTATGGGTCGGTCTGCTGGTGCTGATAGCTGCCGATATGCTGCTGGCATCTAGTCATGGGGTTAAGATGATTATGCTGGGGGCAGGTATCTGGGGGATACATTTGGGACTGACGCAGGGGGTGTTGACCACTATGGTCGCTGATGCTGCACCAGCAGAATTGCGTGGGACGGCCTTGGGGGGTTTTAATGCAGTCTGTGGTGTGTCATTACTGATAGCCAGTGTCGTGGCAGGGTACCTCTGGAGTTGGAAGGGCAGTGAACTGACCTTCTATACAGGGGCTGCTTTTTGCGTGCTGGCTCTGGTGTTTTTAGGGTGGATCAAAGAGCGCCAGTGATAGCAATCAGGAGACCAGAAGCAACTCCAGCAGGGCTTTTTGTGCATGCAGGCGGTTCTCCGCCTCGTCCCAGACGACAGCCCGAGGATCATCGAGCATGTCATCAGAGATCTCTTCTCCGCGGTGAGCGGGCAGGCAATGCATAAAAAGTGCGTCAGGCCTGGCAAGATCCATAAGCCTGGGGCTGATTTGATAGGCAGAAAAACGCCTCTTTCTGACACTGGTCTCGTTTTCCTGGCCCATGGATGTCCAAACATCGGTAGCTATCAGGTCGGCATCGCGAGCAGCTTCCTCGGCGGTCTTGACGAGTTCAACGTGGGCTTGAAAGCGCGTCAGCAGGGCAGGGTCAGGTTCAAAGCCGTAAGGACAGGCAATTTTTAACTGAAAATCAAAACGATGGGCTGCATGAATATAGGAGTTACACATATTGTTGCCATCACCAATCCACGCAAAAGTTTTGCCGGCAAGCTCACCGCGAAGTTCAAAATAGGTCTGCAGGTCGGCTAGTAATTGACAGGGGTGATGGGCATCCGTGAGGGCATTGATCACGGGTACGCGAGACCAGGCTGCAAATCTTTCAACAATGGCATGTTCAAAAGTGCGAATCATCACTACGTCACACATGCGAGAGATAACACGCGCTGAATCCTCAATGGGCTCGCCGCGACCCAGCTGGGTATCACGCGGCGATAAAAAAATGGCGTGACCACCAAATTGCGCCATGCCAGCTTCAAATGAGACACGAGTGCGGGTGCTCGATTTTTCAAAGATCATACCCATGACTCTGCCCTTGAGCGGCTCATAAAGGACGCGTTCATGATGCATGCGCTTAAGTTCCACTGCTCGAACCAGCAGGGATTTAAGTTCATGGGACTCTAGGTCAAGCAGGGTAAGAAAATGTCTAGCCGTCATGCCCCGGCCACCTCGCGCAAATAGGATTCGACCACAGAAGAAAGGCGATCAACCAAGAGGGCACATTCCTCGGTGCTAATAATTAAGGGTGGCAATAGTCGTATGCGGTTTTCTGAGGAAACCGCAAAAAGTACGCCAGCTTCGCGGCCACGCTCGACCAGCGGCAGGGCGGAGACGGGAAGCACCAGAGCCAGCATGAGGCCTAAGCCGGTGACTTCGACACCTAAATGCCCCAGTCGTTTTTGAAAGGCTTGTTGGAGAGCTATGCCCTGCAGGCGTGCGTTTTCCATAGGTCCCTGCAAAAGCGCTTGAACTGTCGTGAGGGCTACACGGCAGGCCAAAGGAGTGCCGCCATAGGTTGTTCCATGCA
This sequence comes from Pseudomonadota bacterium, assembly GCA_021804355.1. Classification (GTDB taxonomy): domain Bacteria; phylum Pseudomonadota; class Gammaproteobacteria; order Pseudomonadales; family Moraxellaceae; genus JABEVH01. The sequence goes on from JAJZHP010000077.1 coordinate 9,150, forward strand.
TGCCGGGTTGAAAAAGATGGGTAGCTTTGCCTGCAGCCAAGACCGCCGCAATAGGAAAACCATTGCCTAAGCCTTTAGCTGTGGTCACGACATCCGGTAGAATCTTGCTGTGCTGAAAGGCAAAGTATTTACCTGTGCGGGCATTGCCGGTTTGAATTTCGTCCAGCATCATCAACCAGTCATGTTGGTCACAAAGGGTGCGTAGCTGCTCCAGGTAGCTCTCTAGTCCCTGTGGAGGCAGCCTTACACCGCTCTCTCCTTGTATGGGCTCTACCAAAAGGGCCGCAATATTAGGATGGTTATGCGCAGCCGCTCTGATGGCATCGATATCACCAAAGGGGACACGAATAAATCCTTCGACCAGAGGCTCAAAGCCTTTTTGAACTTTAACATTGCCTGTGGCTGATAAGGTGGCCAGCGTACGCCCATGAAAAGAGTTGTCCATGACAATAACTGCTGGGTTAGCAATACCCCGGCTATGGCCATGCAACCGTGCCAGTTTGAGCGCGCCCTCGTTGGCTTCAGCGCCTGAGTTGGCAAAAAAACAGTTATTCATGCCGGAAACTTCAGTGAGCAAGGCAGCCAACGCTTCCTGCAGAGGGTTACGGTACAGATTGGAGGTGTGGATCAAGGTTGCCGCCTGATCAGCCAATGCAGCGGCAACTCCAGGGTGTGCATGTCCCAATCCGCAAACAGCTATGCCTGCCAAAGCATCCAGATAGGCTCGACCATTTTCATCATAAAGCCATACCCCTGACCCACGAAGAAAAGCCACAGGCTGCCGCATATAAGTCGGCATTAACGTATCATTCATGAAGGGCCTCGAACTCGATCTATAGCTGCAAGCGGAAACAACCAAGGCTGATCATAGCCAAAACAGAGCTGGGGAGCAATTTAGCTGTTTCGTCATCGACAAAGACCTAGTAAAATACTCCAATATATAAAAGCCTAGGGCTATAGGAGACCATCATGGATATTGAAGCTGTCATTCGTCAGCAAATAGCTGAAAATCCCATTATTTTGTTCATGAAAGGAACCCCTGAGTTTCCCTCATGTGGCTTTTCCGCGCGAGCCTCTGAAGTGCTGATGGGTATCGGTGAAAAATTTGCATTTGTTAATATTTTGGAAAATCCTGAAATAAGGAGCACATTGCCTCGCATGGCTAACTGGCCAACTTTTCCTCAGCTCTGGGTGAACGGTGAGTTGGTGGGAGGCTGTGACATCATGATGGAAATGGCTCAAAAGGGTGAGCTTGAGCCTTTGGTCAAGGGTGCGGCAGCAGCTCATCGTAACCCGGTTTGACTAGGGGCTAGGTTCTCTAGTCTATTTACGTAAACTAAGGAGTAGCGCTCATGGCAGTTCTCGTAGGCAAGCAAGCCCCTGATTTTACAGTGGCAGCAGTATTGGGTAATGGAGAGATTGTTGATAGTTTTAATCTCGCCAGCGCCATTAAAGGCAAGTACGGCCTGGTTTTCTTTTATCCCCTGGATTTTACCTTTGTATGTCCGTCCGAGCTGATTGCGCTGGATCATCGTATTGATGACTTTAAGGCTCGTCATGTTGAGGTTATTGGTGTCTCGATTGACTCCCAGTTTACCCATAATGCATGGCGAAATACTCCCGTTGATGCTGGGGGAATCGGTAAGGTGCGGTATACCCTGGCAGCTGATGTGACCCATGAAATCGCCAAGGCCTATGATGTAGAATCCGCGGGTGGTGTGGCATTTCGTGGAGCCTTCCTTATTGATAAGGCGGGTGTGGTTCGGTCGCAGATCATTAATGACCTGCCTCTGGGTCGTAATATGGATGAATTGATACGCCTGGTGGATGCGTTGCAGTTCCACGAAGAACATGGCGAGGTTTGTCCTGCCAACTGGAAGAAGGGTGACAAGGGCATGAATGCTACCCCTGAAGGCGTTGCTAAATATTTGGCAGAAAATGCAGGTAAGCTGTAATCCATAAGTCAGATAGCGCTAAGGTTGCTGTCATGCGCCTTGATAAATACCTGGCCGCCGCGGCGGGCCTGACGCGAAGTCAGGCTCGTCGTATCGTGCACTCAGGACGGGTTTTTGTGGCAGGAGCTCGGCAAAAAGATATAGGAGCGCCTTGCCAGCCTGGTGATGAGGTGTTGTTGGATGGGGAATTGCTTGTCCTGCCAGCCAAGCACCGTTATTACATGCTCAATAAACCTGCCGGTCTGATTACTTCAACGCAAGAGGGTGGATATGGCACGGTGATGTCATGTATGCCTGATAAATTGCGCGAGGGACTGATGCCCGTCGGGCGCCTCGATAAAGAAACCACGGGACTGCTTCTGCTTACCACCGATGGTGCTTGGTCGCAGCGCCTGCGCAAGCCCGGTGTTCATGGCAAAGTCTATCGTGTCACCCTGGATCAACCCTGCACGGAAGCCATGCGGCAAGCCTGGCTCATGGGGGTGGTATTGCATGGTGATGAACATCCAGGTCGTGCATTGTCTGTCGAATGTCTAAGTAGCCATGAAGTTCGGATGACCGTCGATGAGGGGCGTTACCATTTGGTGCGACGTATGTGCGCGGCTGCCGGGAATCATGTCAAGGCACTGCATCGTGAGCAGGTAGCAGGTATAGGTCTGGATGCGGCACTGTCTGTAGGGGAGTGGCGAGAGTTAAGCGAAGCCGAGGTGCAAGCGGTTGGTAGCTAAACGAGCGCTTTATCTGTACATAGTACGTATTTTGCTGGTAGTTGGCATGACAGGTGCGTCGATTCCTTTCTGGTGGTCAAGTTGGCGGCCTCATGATCAAGGGGCCTGGGTGGTCCTGACGGTGAATCAATCCAGCGATACAGATTTGCAGATTGTGGATGGTCCTGCTGGGGGGCACCATGTAAAAATTGTTATGCTGACTAGTAAAGGGCGACCTGCGGTATTTCTACTGCCGTATGCCAATGATGTATACATCATGCCCGATAGGCAATGGTTTCGGATGGGAGGAGCGTGCTTAAGTTTTGTTGTTCTGGATGACCATGCCATAGGTTGTCAACAATCGGATAAGCGCTGGGAATGGGGGGTAGATGGAAGGTCATACCATCCGGAAGTGCCCGACCTCATTAGGGCGGAGTTCCAGGTACAAGGTGGTCAGGTTAGGGTGAAAATTCCCGCGGAATATCAATAGGTAAATCGCGATTAGAATGAGTCCTAGGGCCAAACTGGGCCAGCCTGAGTGCCAGGCCAATTTCCAGTCCTCCAAGCTAGGCCAAGCTGCAAGCAGGCACTGACTGATCGCAGCCGACCATAGAAAAAACCGCAGGTGCAGGCTGGGTGGTGGGGCTTCCTTAAGTAGCAGGGGCAGTACTAGTAGCCATAGCAAAGGCGCGAGCGCGATAGGAATGGCATTATAAAAACGCAAATGCTGGCACCGCACACTGCCGAGTATCCAACGCTGTCCCTGAGAGCGAGGGCCGAGCCTGGGGAGTTGAGGGTGGCCCTGCAGCAGCAGAGCCACCAGCCAGTGACTGAATTCATGAGCAA
>JAJZHP010000078.1 GCA_021804355.1 Pseudomonadota bacterium
CGTCGATATGGGCTTGGCTCGTCTTGAACCCATCGATATCCCCTTCATCGCGCCAGCTCGCAGCTTAACTTATCAGGTAGATGTCAATGGCGAGACCCTTGAGGTTGGGGCCGTCAGCATGGGCAATCCCCATGTTATTCTGCGTGTCACTGATGTGGATACTGCCCTGGTCAGCAGTTTGGGCCCAGCCCTTGAAACGCATCCTCGCTTTCCTGAACGTGTCAATGTGGGCTTCATGCAAGTGGTTGATCGTTCAACCCTCAGACTGCGCGTCTTTGAACGGGGGGCAGGAGAAACCCTGGCCTGCGGCACGGGAGCATGCGCTGCTGTAGTTTCAGCACGACTACAAGACTTGGTCAATGAGCACGTGCGTGTGGTTCTGCCGGGTGGCGAGTTAGATATTCATTACGCGGGTGAAGGCCACCCGGTCATGATGACCGGACCGGCCAGCCGGGTATTTGATGGCATAGTTCGTCTCAATGAACTGTAAACCTCACCAGGATATACGACACAAGGCGGCTCCCTGTATTAGAATGGGCTGTAGCGATGGATTTTCATGTGCATGGAGTGGGTAAGCCTATGAGCAACGACTTGAAAGACTCTGATGCTGTGGCAGCTTACTTGCGTTTACATCCTGATTTCTTCATTCAGCATCCCGATGTGCTGGCTGATCTTGAAATCAGGCATGAACATGGAGAGGCTATTTCGTTGGTGGCGCATCAACTCTCCTCGCTGCGCGAAAGAAATGCTGAACTTAAGCTACGCCTGTCCAGGCTGCTTGATGTCGCGCGTGAGAATGATCAGCTTTTTGCGCGTATGCGCCAATTAATCTTGCGTATGTTGGCTAGCGATGAGCTCGACGGTCTCGTCGTTGAACTGCTGGATGGTTTGCGCCAGGATTTCAGTATTGAATTTGCTCACCTTATCCTGTTTGACGTCAACCTTGCTTTCCCTGCCGGCGTTCGTACCGCTTCCCTGCAGCAAGCGATGGAGCGCATACCCGCCCTGTTGCGCACTCCGACCGTCTGTGGCTTGCTACGCTTGGATGAACTCGACTATCTGTTTGGAGGTCAAGCCCCACTGATAGGTTCAGCGGCTGTTGTTCACCTGCAACATGGTAATTCCCTGGGACTACTCGCCATTGGTCATCGCGAACGCGATCATTTTCGCAGCAGTATGGATACTTTATTTGTAAGCCACTTAGGCGATGTCCTGTCTCGCCTCTTGGCACGGGGACTCAAACCCCCTCGCGTGGCTGTGCATGGCGGATGATCTCGACCACTGGATTAATGAATACCTGCTTCAACTGCAGGGGCAGCGGCGATTGTCTCCGCACACGGTTTATGCCTATCGGCAGGATCTTACTCCCCTGGCAGAACACCTTAGATCGCAAGGTCTGGCGAGCTGGCACAAGCTAAGTACCGATCTTCTCGGCAGTTACTGGGGAAATAGACGTCTTCAGGGTGTGCAAACGCGAAGTATGCAAAGGCAGGCATCTGCGCTACGTGGATTCCTAAAATTTTGTGAGCAGCGCTGGGGTTTACAGCTACCTGATCTCCATATCGTGCGTTTGCATCGCGCACCGCGCCGCTTGCCTGAAGTCCCTGATGTTGATGCCATTCAACAATGGCTTGATCAACCGCTGGCTACTGACAATCCCTGGGCACTGAGAGATCATGCCATGGTGGAGCTATTTTATTCCAGCGGCTTAAGACTTTCCGAATTAACCATGCTGCGTTTAGACGCACTGGATTTGACCCAAGGACTAGTGCATGTAACCGGCAAGGGCCATAAATCTCGCATTGTGCCGCTCGGTAGCAAGGCTATCGCGGCGTTGCGGCATTGGCTGGAGCAGCGCACTGACTGGAATCCGCAAGATGATCGTGTCTTTATCAGCCGTAAAGGTCAAAGCCTAGGTGTGCGAGCGATTCAAAAAAGACTTGCACTCTGCTCTGCCGCCCTCGGCATGCCTTTGCACCCACACTTGTTGAGGCATGCTTTTGCTTCCCATCTCCTCGAATCCAGCGGCGATCTGCGCGCTGTTCAGGAGTTATTAGGCCATAGTCAAATCAGTACTACAGCTATTTACACGCATCTTGATTTTCAGCATCTGGCGAGCGTTTATGATCATGCCCATCCTCGCGCTCGGAGAAATAAGGAAGCGTCATGACCAAGTTGCGTCTGATCACCTTAGATCTTGACGACACCTTATGGGATGGTTCCCAAAGCATTGCACAGGCCGAGCTGGCGATGATGGCTACGTTGCTGCCCCAGGAGGCTATCGCTGTAGCGCTGAATGAGTACCGTTGGGAACTCAACCAATTTATCCAGCATAATCCCTTGGCAGAACTTGATATCGCGCACACGCGACAGAGCGTTTTGCTGCACTGGCTATCCGGGGATCGGCCACGCTTTGAACAGGCATGGGCCGCCTATCTGAGGGCTCGTCATCAACCTGTACTTTTCCAGGACGTAGAGCAAAGTCTTGGTCTGCTCTCGGGTCGCTATACGCTCGTTGCCTTAAGCAATGGCATGGTTGATATTGCTCGAACGGTTCTGGCCCCATGCTTTCGTGATCAGATAAGACCCACCGATGTAGGTGAGCTCAAACCTCATCCCGCCATGTTTTTAGAAGCCATGCGTCGATTTCAGGTTATGCCCGAGGAAGCGCTGCATATTGGCGATCATCCCATCAAAGACATTCAGGCTGCCCTCCACGTAGGCTGGCATGCTCTGCGATTTGTGCGCACGGGAAGCCATTGCAAAGCTGGGGAGTTCACACACTTTGCGGAACTCCCCAACCTCTTAAATACCCTGATCTAGATAGGTTTTGAGCCGTAACTACTTTCGGGTTTGCGTGGAGGGTCCGCCGAAACATCCGGTGGAACTTCTTGTATCTGTCCTCCCGATTGCAAGAACTTCTGGATCTGTTCCTCCATCTGGCGACGTAAGGCATCCTTAGCTGAAACCGTCAACTGCTCAGCCTCTTCAAGTTCAGTTAAGTGCCGTCCTTCTTCTTCACCTCCACCACCAGCTGGAGCTATATCACCAGCACTGGCCTCCACTTCCATATCGTCGGCGCCACTATCCTCGTCTTCGGCCTCGGCAAAATCTTCATAATCATCGGACATCACATACCCCCTTTCATACACGGGCTACCAACATTTGCCATACGCGATTTATAGCCTAGTTGGCCAAAATGTCCAGATCCAACGCTATCAGAGTTTATGATAACCCAAAGCATCAAGCTCATTCCCTATCTTGCAAATAGGCCTGGAACATAGGTGTAGTATAGTCCTTCGGATTTTTAAGACTCCAGAGGCGATCGTGTACTCCTTGTACAATCAGATGAATTAATGCCGATTGCATGGCCTCACGCACACAAAGTTGCACAGGTTCATTGCGTGTATAGCCTGCCTCCACCTGAAGCAAACGCTTAAATTCGATATACCTGAACAAGCTGGTATCCGTTGCCTGCGAGTAGATGGTTTTGCTGATGGTGACGCTGGCCAGTACACGCCCCGTCTCTGTATTGATGGCTCGTAAATTAACGGTAACCTGATCGGTGGTGTACTGTTCCGAGGCTCCGGCGCCAAAGTAGTTAGCACCACTGCCGCCCGTGCGTACATTAGACTCATAGCCAACAATGCCACCTTCAAAAATAATGCTAGCCGCCGTCAGAGGGTGTTCTGCCAAGGCCTTATCACCTACCTTGCTTTCCTCTGCTCTGATAATACGCCGTTCTGTCAGGAGATCCTGCAGTCCCTCGCGTTCGACAGGTATAAACCAGCGTGATTCCAGCAAGGATTCGACGAGGATAGAAGCAGCACCTTGTGTTACAGCGGTTGAGTACAAGCTGTCTGGATAAGGCTTGTATTGACCGGTAAGATCACGAAATGCATAAACAGCCGCCGTTATGGCGCCTGCGGGCGCTGGTAGGCGGCGCAGATCAGCCTGTGTTTGCGTCACTGGCGTTACCTGGGGACGCCCATGGGGAAGTTCCATTTGATGACGGTTGATAAAAGGCATGGTATGGCATGCACTCAGTAAAGCCATAAAAACCAGCAGCGCAATCGCTCGAAATCTTAATAAACTCATAACTATGATCCGTTGTAGACATCAAAGGATGATGACGCACCTGAGGTCAAATCCTTGGTAACGATATGCAGCATGTTGTTCGGCAGGGCCGTCATGGTCACGGTAAAGTTGCCAACCGTGATCGTGCCCGGATTCAGGTTGCCATTGGTATTTGTCAGCCCTTTGGTGACTGCGCCGATGACCGTCCCCGTCACGGCGTTTTGTAAGGCCGTATTAAACTGCTGTAGCGGCGTTGGTGTCGTCAGTGAAGGATCCGTGGTGGTATCCTGGGCACTCGCTTGCGCCTGTAGCCAGGCTGCATTATTGGAGTTTCCTCCTACAAACTGTGGATTAATGGGAGAATACACCAGCGAGGATGCTTGCGCTCCGACGGTTGTAGTCAGCAAAACCAGCCTTATCATTTTCATAGGAAAGTCCTATTCTCCCGCCGCATGCGTGGATTTAAGTAAAAGCTCATGCACCAAAAACTCATTGAGTTTTCCCCTAACAATAGCTACTGCCTTGGGACCGATACGATCAAGGTTAAACATATCCGTAGGGCTCAGCGTCGTGACCATCAGGGTTTGCCCACCGCTTAACACCACGATTTGTAGCATGGCGCGTTGAGCAAACTGATCACGAATGGTCAGCTCAGCATCACCATTGGCTGGGTCCGACATCCAGGCCACACTAAATGCCCGGGCGAACTCATTACCCAGCACCGTCATGGTTTGATTGGTAATCAGTGGCATAACTGGATCACCTGAAATAGCTTTCAGGTCAACATCAGGATCGGATTCCAGGGGATCCCGAGCGTGGGCCAGTATCAACATGGAACTGCTGATCAAAAATACTACCCAGCGGCTGTACCCGCCCGATCGCACCACGCTATACCCCCACTATTGAGCCAGAGCTGGCTATTATCCTTTAATTAACTAACACGTTCCGGGCCTAAATTTGCCAAGGCCCAACGAACTGCGTTCACGCGACTGTTGACGCCAATCTTTCGGAATAAATTATGCAAATGCGTTTTAACCGTATGTTGGCTGATATGCATTCTCTCTGCGATTGCGGTATTGCTAAGCCCCTCGGCTAACAGACTTAAGACCTTTTGTTCTTTAGTCGTCAATAAAGCTGTAGAGTCTGAAGCCCATGGCACTGTATAGCTCAGTCGCGTTGATTCCAGATAGGCACCCAACCAGCGCCTGGGCAGCCAGTGCTCACCATTGAGCAGGGCATTGATCCCTCGTATAAATTCTTCTTCCGTACTGGTCTCATAAAATAGACCACGCAAACAGGGAAACATCATCAAATGCTGTAGCGGATGATCCTGATGCGCTTGTAACAAGGCTACCGTACGAGGCAGCCCATCTTCATGACATGCATGCAAGCACGTCGATACCTGTTCATCATCCATGCCTGAAACATCTACCAGGAGCAAGGCATCACCCTCAACCTGCTTGGCGGCAACGATGGAGATAATGGAAGATTGGGCAGCACATCCGGATTGAATCAACTTGCTCAGCAAGCTGTTCTGCAGAGTATTTCTACCAACGATATAAACCTGTCGCGTAGTCAGCTTCATGAGACAATCAGCCTATTATCTTTAAGCAGAAATGCATATTACTTCACAGATTAGGCATAGTACCATGCTTGACAATTTTCTCAGCGACAAGATATGACACATTACTCCGAATCCAGCACACGCACACCTTGTTCATCATGATCGATGCGCACTGACTTCTCTGCACGTTGCCCCTGGTCTGTCCACACCAGCAAATGCAGGCGGTAGGAAGAACCCATCGGCGGCAAGGACAAAGCCAAATGGGTCAGCGTCTTCAAATGGCTACCCTCAAGATTAACTATCCCTGATTGCGAGGTCTTACTTTCGTTCTTTCCCTGCTTGATCGATGTCAGTTGATAATGCACTTGGTAAGACGTCGGGTCAGCACCCTGCATCATCACCGAGGGCATAACCTGAATCTGATCAGCGTTGACTCGGGCATCCAGCTTGGGCAACAGGGATAACTGGCCCGCATACGCAGCAATGCTCATCGTCACGCCCCCTAAATATCCCCACCAACGGTTCATAGGAAATCTCCCATAAAACAGGCCCCTAGGATTGCTCTTAGGGGCCTGACACAGCCTCTTAACTCAGCCCAAATTATTTCTGAGTGATTTTTGCAACATTACCGCCACCACCTGACTGGTTGATGGTTGCTGTGTTGCTATTGGTATACTGAGCAATGGTAGCGCTATTTAAGTTAGCACCGTCACCACCCCATTGATTCACGTAAGCCACGTTCATGGCACCGTACTGATCAATTTCCGTGGAGTTCAGATTGGAAGCCGCACCCTGAACAACCTGGGCCTTGTTATTATTAGATTGATCAGTGTCGTTGGCGCTTACCTGATTAATGGTAACCTTACCTGCCGTACCCTGCTGATTAACAATGAGCGAGTCTGAAGTTCCTTCCTGGAAGGTATTCGCTAAATTGCCTTTGCCTGACTGGGATACTGATGCACTGTTGCTAAATTCCTGCTGTGTCACGTTAGCAGTGTTGGATTGACCTGACTGAGTAACGGAAGCCGTCAAATTAGCGCCTTCATTTTCACCTTCATCATTTTGATTGATGGTGGCATTTTGGCTTAAACCTGTCTGGCTGATCGAAGCCTGGGAATTGACCACATGGGTCTGCTCGATCAAAGCTGCAGACTTGAAGGCATTAGTTTGATTAATATTTGCTGAGTTACTAGTGCCTGATGTTTGATTTACAGTCGCGCCGCTCAGGGCACCACCCATCTGCGTTACGGAAGCTGAGCTGTTGTTGTCACCCAGAACCTGATTGATGTTAGCTGTCATTTGGTTGCCGAAATTCTGATTCACGGTTGCTTTGTCAGCCGTGGTCAGATTCTGGTTCACGTTAGCTGAACTACCAAAGGAGGACTGCGTGATACCTGCCTGAGTATTGGCGGTATTTGTCTGGAGAATACTTGATATTGACCGGACAGCATTTTCCTGATCAATGGTAGCTATGGCCTTGGTATTGGTGACCTGTTGGATATTACCTAGGGATTGGAAGGTTTCAAACTGACGGATGGAAGCCTGGCCTGAAGTATCTCCACTGATTTGCTGAATAGTGGCCGTGGAGCCCACGGTTTCATCCAGCTGATTGATCGTGGCGCTTTCCTTCGAAGCATTGGATTGCGTAATGTCGGCTCTATTACCTACAGCCTGACCGTTATCACCATCGGTGTCATTGATTGTTCCCTGAGTGATAGTGGCATTGGTGGTTGCATCAACGCTGGTCTGCTCAACCGTACCCGTGTTATTGCTGCCGTATTGATTGACGGTAGCGGTTTCTGCAGAAGCTGCAGCACTCATGGCCAATAAAATGGCTGCGTATATGGCGGTGGTCTTCATGAACATCTCCTTGACATGACGTTGCCCTTAATGGGCGTTAGTTTGCGTAATTTTGATTTGATTCTGATTGCCCACTTGAGTGACAGCCACATAAAGGCCGCTACCTGCTTGAGTCACCTGAATCTGGTTCTTATTACCAGTTTGTGCGAGTTTGGCCACATCCTGGTTACCCTGCTGCTTCAGGTTCAGTTGATTACCCTGACCATTCTGCGATAGATCTGCCTGATTCCTCGCCCCCCGCTGAACCAGAACAGCACTATTGGCAGCCCCTTTCTGCAATCCTTGCATGTTATTACCGTTCCCCGTCTGGCTAACGTTGAAATAGTTTCTGCTTCCGATCTGATCAATCTGTGCAAAATTTCCAAGTGCCAGCTCATCGTTAGGCGCCAGATCAGCTCCCCAAGCAGCTGATACACTGATCAATGCGATGTAGATCACACATTGTGCCGAAAATCTTGACATACTCTAAGTCCTGCTATAATTAAAGGCTGTCTTCTTTATCCATAGTGCATCCTTGGATCGTCGCCTTGTATCGGCAGAAGGGGTCATTTTGGCGCGGAGGCATCATTACTTGGTGTTAGACGGACATACTTCATTGATTTTTTAAATTAATCATGCAACTGACTGTTCTTGAAGTCTTATAGCCATTTTTATCTGTATTTTTACACCACCTAGCCTAAGCCGTTAGTATGATTTTTTACGTCAATTCAATTCAATTGACATGTATTTTATTTACTTCAATTGTCATTGTTGCTTCATTAAAAAATGCCTTTTAAGCAGTCTCTTAACACTAAAGGAGGGAAGTCCTGGACCAGGCCTCAGCTTCAATGGCACTGGAAAACGACTACGCCGCCATGCTGGAGGCCGGTCTGCAAGCGTGCAGAGATGGCCATGCATGTCTCATGCTGCTGAATAAACCTGTATTCCCACGCGCTGGATATGCTCCTGAAACACAGGGTTGTCGATAGCTTCAACCCGACAAAGATCGATGGTATAGGGCAGCAACAGCTCTTCTAGCCGCTCTTCAAGGGCTAGTTGCTCAGCATCCGTCAGCGCTGGGCCGACTAGGGCAATGTCTATATCCGAACCAGGGCGATAATTGCCTTTGGCACGAGAACCAAAAATAAGCGCTCGCTCAAGATGGGCTGTCAGTGCCAATTCGGTGCAGATACGCGCAAGGGCTTGTGGTGGCAAGCCAAAAGGAGGCGGTTTGCTCATGACGCCTCCTGGAGTTCCTGCATGCGAGCAGCCAAGGTAAGGAATAGCTCCAAATAATGACCGGCAATTCGCTCAACTAGTTGATTGGCGCGCGCATTATCGTAGAGATGTGCGGATAAGTTCCGGCTATTGATAGTATCCATCCAACCTTCACCATCCTCAATCAAGCCACGCTTGAAAGCCTCACGGATCGCATCACGCGAGCCCGTCAGCGTGGGATTGCCCTGATATTCAAAATAATCCTTCATGACATTCCAGCCCAACTCCTGAGTGAACTCAAATGCCTTGATCAGGCCTTGTTGTTCCAGTGTGGACAACGGACGTAACGATCGCAGCTTGACAGCATCATCTAGCTGCGCCAGGGCACGCAGGTAATTGGCTAGTCGTTGTTGCCAGCGTATGTCTGCAGTGTTGTTCTGGCTCATGATATTCTCTTTAAGGTACTGACATATTGGGTCACCCTCAGGTTATCAAGGGCAGGGTCAAGTTTACTAGATTCTGATGCTATTGGGCTTGTATTCAATGATACAACCGGTACGACCGGCCCCAGAGACTACTTAGCCTTCTTCCTGGAATGTTCAGAGTTTGCATGGGAGGGATGCCAAATTGCTTTTTGATAGCTTTAATTGACGTGACACACCCTGGTGCTTCCGCTTGAAATCTTTGCTGACCACGCATAAAAAAAGCACCCGAAGGTGCTTTTTTCTGGATCATAAAACTCAGTCGTTGTAAGCCTGCTCGCCATGCGTGCTGACGTCCAGACCGATACGTTCTTCTTCTTCGCTGACACGCAGTCCGACCAGGACATCTGCAATCTTGTAAGCGATCAGAGCCACAATACCTGACCAGACTAGCGTAGTACCAATCGCCCAGAGCTGGCTCTTCACCTGACCTACCATATCGTAGGTGGCAGGTGTGTTGTTAGCTACGTAATCGTAGATACCAACACCACCTAAGGAGGGAGCACAGAATACGCCGGTCAGAATGGCTCCAAGCATACCCCCGATACCATGCACACCGAAGACGTCCAGGGAGTCATCAGCACCCAGGATCTTCTTCAGACCATGCACACCCCAGAGGCAAACTACCCCTGCAACCAAACCAATCACCAGGGCACCCATGACACCTACGTAACCACAAGCCGGGGTAATGGCAACCAACCCAGCGACAGCACCTGAAGCTCCACCCAGCATGGAAGGCTTGCCCTTCAACATCCACTCGCCCGCTGTCCAAGACAGGGCAGCAGCAGCCGTAGCCAGCCAGGTATTGATGAACGGCAGTCCTGACGTGCTAGCCTGCAACGCGGAACCGGCGTTGAAACCAAACCAGCCAAACCACAGCAGTGAGGCACCAATCATCGTCATGGTCGTGCTATGCGGAGCCATGGCTTCACGTCCCAGTCCAACACGCTTGCCGACAACAAAAGCACCCACCAGACCTGCAATAGCAGAGTTGATATGCACCACGGTGCCGCCTGCGAAGTCAATGGCGCCTTTCTGAAACAACCAGCCAGCCGCTGCATTGGCAACGTCTGAGGCCTTGGCATCCGTGTAGGCATCTGGGCCCTGCCAAAACCAGACCATGTGAGCGATAGGCAGGTAAGCAAAGGTGAACCACAGCACGATGAACACCAGTAGACCACTGAACTTCACGCGCTCAGCCAGCGACCCAACGATCAGGCAGCAGGTGATCGCAGCAAAGGCCCCCTGGAACACGACATAGATATACTCGTGAATACCCACGGCTTTGGTAAAGGTTCCAGCAACCGTATCCGGCGTAATGCCCTTCATGAAGATGTTGTCCAAACTTCCGAAGAAAGGACTTAAGGCAGCTATATGTCCCTGGGTAAACGCGATGCTATACCCATAGACCACCCACAGCACCGTGATCAACGAGAATATAGTGAATACCTGCATAAGGACGGACAGCATGTTCTTCTTGCGAACCAGGCCACCGTAGAACAAGGCTAGTCCGGGGATGGACATGAGGATCACAAAGGCAGAACTGATGATCATGTAGGCATCATCACCGGTATCAACCTTGTCCGTGGGTGCCGCTGCAGGCGCTGCAGCAGGCGCTGCCGGGGCGGGAGCGGCGGCTGATCCTGTTCCTGCGGCCGGAGCAACGGGCGTTGCACTTGAGGGAGCCGACGTTGCAATAGCCGCCAGGGGAGCTGGGGGCGTTGCTGCAGGGGTTGTAGCAGCCGGGGCTGCCGGAGTTGTTGCTGTATCGGACCACGCAGGTGCTGAGGCCAGCAAGACGCCGCCCAGACCCAAAGCAAAGAGTAGACTCTTCACGTTAAACCTCCAAAGTTTTCGAGAAATCAGGAATTAGATGGCATCGACACCGGATTCGCCCGTACGTATACGTATGGTCTGCTCCAGGTTGGTGACAAAAATTTTGCCATCACCGATTTTGCCGGTGTTAGCTGCCTTGCTGATCGCTTCAATCACGCGATCCAGCATATCGTCGGAGATCGCTGCCTCAATTTTTACCTTGGGCAGAAAATCAACGACATACTCGGCACCGCGATAAAGTTCGGTGTGTCCTTTCTGCCGGCCAAACCCCTTCACTTCCGTAACCGTGATGCCCTGGACTCCAATATCAGATAGGGCTTCACGCACGTCATCGAGCTTGAATGGCTTGATGATTGCTGTAACCATCTTCATAGCTGTACTCCTTCATAAGGCGACCCGAAGGTCGCCATGGTTTTTTAAAATTTGTAGATACCTTCCAGCGCAACATATTGCACGGTATCGGTAAATCCTGATCCCTTGGGAATGACCGCGCTGGGAGCTTTGTCTTCACGGATTTCAGCACGTAATTCCAGTGCAGGTAAGGGTGCATAACCCACCGTCGCGGTATAGGACTTGGTATTACCTATTCCATATCCCAACTTATAACCATCCTTGTCATCGAAATCTTCCAGTCGAATGGACGAACGCCAAGCCGTGTTGTACTGATAATTCAGATAGAGATCGACAGCTGACCATGTCGCTGAATTTCCATTAACAAACGCCTCTTTCTGCTGAGCATAATCACCGTTCAGTATCAAGCTCAGCGCCGCGGTTGGCTTAATCGTCAACACGGTATCCACCAAGGTCCGGTCAGCTGTCATGGTCGATACTGCACTGGCCAGTTTAGCGACTGCCGGACCTGAAGGTGGTGATGCAGCCTCCTGTCCCTCATAACCCTGCAAGGTCCAGCTCACCATGGCCGTAGGGTTGTAAGCCAAACCCAGTTCGGTGGTCTTGGCTGCATTGGTATCTTTTTGCTGATCCCATCCGTTCACACTGCCCACTATGAGGGAGAAGGTTGATGTCGGTGCTATCGTCAAACGTGCTCCCGTATGGGTAAACGGAATAGCATTCAGGAAAGCGATAGAATGTGAAATATTGGTGTTAGTGGTGTCATTGATGGTTTCTGCACCCGCCAGCGTGTTGAACTTACCCGCCATACCCGAGTAGATACCATGCGAGTACTGCAAAAACGCCTGAGTCAGA
>JAJZHP010000005.1 GCA_021804355.1 Pseudomonadota bacterium
GGGAGGGCCATCATGCAGCACAAATCGTTTTGCCCCCTGACGTGCCTGACGGACCTGGGCGTACAGATCCATGTCCTGCCATTGACGTAAGCGTTCAGGCTCACGCATAGGCAACGAGGCTTTCATGGGAAAGGAAGTATCGGGAAGATTCAGCGTAGCCTTGTAATCCTGGGTCATAATGTCCTAACCGCACGTTGGGCAAAAAATTCACGGGCCTGAAGGATATCTAAAGCAATTGCAGCCTTCAGCGCCTCCAGCGAGGTAAATTTATGTTCCTCTCGCAGCTTGCAGAGAAACTCTACATACAAACGTTTTCCATACAGATCCCCTGAGAAATCAAGCAAATGAACCTCAAGCCTGGGTATCTGTCCCGCTACCGTCGGCCGATTTCCCACATTAGCCACAGCAAGTATCTCTGAACCCGATTGCCAGCTGACCTTGACCGCATAGACACCTTGCAAGGGTGATACTTGCCGTCGCAACTGGATATTAGCCGTGGGAACACCCAGCGTACGGCCTAACTGATCACCCTGCACCACCCGACCACTCATCACAAACTCATGGCCCAGGTATTGTGCGACCTTGTCAAAATCTGCCATCGTCAAGGCTTCGCGCAGCAAGGTACTGCTAATACGCTGACCTGCAACCTGCACGGAAGGCGTATCCTGCACGGTATAGCCGCAGATACTCGCCTGTTTCTGCAAATAGTCATAATCACCCTGACGATCACAGCCAAAGCGAAAATCATCACCCACAATCAAGAGCCGACAAGCTAATCCGCGCACCAGGACGCGATCGACAAACTCATGCGCCGTTAATGATCGCAGCGCATGATCAAAACGTAACACCACGACTTCATCCATACCCGCCTGACGCAGCGCTTCTACCTTGTCATGCCAGCGCATTAACCGGGCAGGAGCCCGATCGCCTAAAAAAAACTCCATAGGCTGCGGCTCAAAAAGAACCACGGTAGCAGGAACTCCCAACTGTTGCGCAGCATGTCGCAGACTTGCCAATATGGCTTGATGCCCCCTATGCACCCCATCGAAATTACCGATGGTCACAGCACGCCCCCGCACATCGGGAGACATATTATGGAGTCCTCGGATTAGCCGCATGCCTTCAACCTTACTGCAAAGCCTTGCATTATAATGGATTCCCCTGCATTAACCTAATGCAGACCAGCCCTCAATGTTTGAAACGAAGATGCCCGACACGAACGCCAACCACAGCTAACAGCAGAAAATAAATCAGGGCTCCTGCCATAATAAGAGCCATCAAAATTAATAATTTATAGTGCCAGCCATGACCCAGCCAGAACGCTGAATTGGGCAGCAACCACTCCAGAAAAACAACCATGCCGACATTGGCAAATCCGAACTGCAATAACAAACGCCGCCAATGTCCTCCCAAGCGATAAACCTTTCTTTGGTGCAGCCCACGGTAGAGCAAACCTGCGTTAACAAAGGCTGCCAAGGTGCTGGCCATGGCCAATCCAACATGTTTGAAATGCCAGACCAGCATGAGATTGAAGACCATGTTAGCTACCATGGCGATAATTCCAATACGCACCGGTGTACGGGTGTCCTGTCGGGAGTAATAGCCAGGCGCCAGCACCTTGATCAGCATAAAGGCCAGGATACCGCCCGACAAAGCGCGTAAAGCCGCAGCGGACTGCTCTACAGCCAGCGCAGAAAAATGTCCGTGCATAAACAAGGTCGCCAGCATGGGCTCAGCCAGCACTTGCATAGCTAGCGAAGCCGGCACACCCACCATAACCACGACGGTCATAGCCCAGTCCAGGGTGCCTGCAAAGGCATGGTGATCTGCCTCCGCATGCCGGTTGGATAATGACGGAAGAATCACCGTACCAACAGCGATACCAATCAACCCTAATGGCAATTCAGTCAATCTTTCTGCCGTGTATAGCCAAGACACCGAACCTGCCGGCAAAAAAGTTGCTAGCACAGTATCTAATAAGAGATTGATCTGACTGACTGAAACCCCGAACAGAGCTGGCACCATCAGTCGCAGGACACGGCGTACACCTTCATCTTTCCAGTCCAGTTGCCATCGCGGCAACATGTTTATCTGAGCCAGAAATGGGATCTGAAACAATAGTTGAACCACGCCTGCAATCAAAACACCCCACGCCAATGCCTTGATAGGCACAGCCAGAAGCGGAGACAACCACCAGGCTGTGGCAATCATGCAAAGATTCAACAGCACTGGTGTAAATCCAGCCACCCAAAAGCGCCCGTAACTGTTCAGGATGGCACCTGAGAATGCCGTCAGTGAGATCAAGGGCAGGTAGGGAAAGGTCAACTTGAGCATGCTGGAAGCCAGCTCATGACGTTGCGGATAGGCATGATAACCTGGGGCAAATACATCGATGACCCATGGTGCGCCTGCCATAGCCAGTATCGCCAAGCCACCTAACACCAAAGTTAAGGCACTGGCCAGCTTATTGACCAGCCGTTTGACTTCCTTATCGCCGCGTTGCACTTTGTATTCTGAAAGAACGGGAACAAATGCCTGAGCAAATGCTCCTTCAGCAAATAAACGCCGTAGAAAATTAGGGATACGAAAGGCCACCAAGAAAGCATCCATCATGGCATTTGCGCCATATAGATCTAGGTAGATCATATCACGCACCATGCCGCTGATACGCGACAACATGGTCATGGCACTCAAAACCAAGGTAGAACGCCATAGTTTCTCGCGTTGACGCCCTGGAGCGGGTGATTTTTCCGCCGCTGCTTGCACGTGATAGTCTCTGATCTTGCAAAGGGAGGCTGATGGTAGCGACTTGACTGGCCCTCGGCAATGGATGCATGCTCTGATTCGTACGACACATGAGCTTCCATCCATTCCAAGTGATTTTCCTGGCCTTTTCTCTTGACAAGATTTACATGACAGGCGCACAATGCCGCCCCTATTGTGTGGCCCCCAGGCGTCTCATCCTGGTCGCCCTGACTGAAAATTGTTCGCTGTTACAGCGACAGAACCCGGAGGAGCCGAATCTTGGCTAATACGAAGCAAGCAAAGAAGCGTGCTCGTCAGAACGACCAGCAGCGCCAGCATAATGCCAGCCTGCGTTCGATGGTACGCACTTACATCAAAAAGACTTATGCCGCTATCGCCAGTGGCGATAAGGCTCAGGCAGTTGCCGCTTACATGGCTTGTGTACCGGTCGTTGATCGCATGGCTGACAAGGGCATTATTCATAAGAACAAGGCCGCTCGTCACAAGAGTCGCCTGAATGATCACATCAAGGGCATGACAGCAGCCTGATAGGGCTTTCACCTCTGATCGCTGATGTTCTTAAAAAACCGGCATACGTGTCGGTTTTTTGTTTTGTCACGGTACTATTTTTGGGCTATCCGTAATGCATGATTGAAAACGACATCAAAGCTCACCG
Source organism: Pseudomonadota bacterium (assembly GCA_021804355.1). Lineage (GTDB taxonomy): Bacteria > Pseudomonadota > Gammaproteobacteria > Pseudomonadales > Moraxellaceae > JABEVH01. The sequence continues at coordinate 3,422 of JAJZHP010000005.1, forward strand.
TTTTCCAACATACGGGTCAGTATTGAAATGTTGACGCCATAATTCTGATGTTCGGCAGAGCCTCGTAAAAGTTCCTGGAGCATAACTTGCCGCGATAACACCGGGTATTAATGTATAGACCAACACGTTTGCCATGTATCGGCAGATCGCGCAACACCTGTTTCTTGCGCTCAAGGCCATCTAATTCAGTATGGCGGCAATGAGGACAACCGGCTACGCACTGCTTAGTCTCTGCCGTGATATGATATATCGTGATCGTTTTCTTGAAATGCTGCGACCAAGTAAGTAGGCTGGCAAGTTAACTCAAGTTTGTCAGCATAAAAAGATTCTTTTATTTATCAATTGGTTGAATGACGAAAAAATTCCAAGTGACACTACATTGTGATTTGCGGTCATATTACCAGCTTCTTGGTACCTCCTGGTGCTGCCGAAATCCAACAACCAGGGTTCAATCTGGGCCAGCTCCAGCAGCCAAGGCTGATCCCCAAGCGCAAGCCGTCTCCAAAACAGTTTAGCCCGCCTGCACACCGGAGCAGGTAGACCAAGAAATTCAAATTGATTTTTAAGATAAGCCTGCATCTAGCTACTCATGAGGACATGTAAACCTGAAATATAGCCAGCTACGCGCATAGACATAGGATGCTATGTGTTTACTAGTTTCACCACCAAGTCGTGGATAACGAAAATGTAATGGCCAACCTTACAAAAACAATACAAAAAGTGTGTGATTAGTCTGAGCATCCTTGAGAAGCACGTCCATGATGTGCTAGCTTTTATGGTGTTTGTTCCTGCCAAGGATAATTCTTACATGAAGAATTTTATGCGCACATGTCGCACATGTATTGGTATCGTCGCTGTCCTGGGTCTAACTGCCTGTGGGGGAGGATCTTCTCAATCTTCTCAATCTTCGCCACCCAATGCCACTTATCAGATCACAGGTACTGTTTCAGGACTTTCTTCAGGTGCTTCGATCAACTTGCAAGACAATGGCGCAGATACCCTGAAAGTCGCAAATAATGGCGGATTTTCTTTTCCAACCGCATTGGCCAACGGAGCCTCTTACCGAGTCTCGATTAGTGCAGCACCTTCAGGCGAGACTTGTACTCTTGTCAATCCAAGCGGCAAAGTCGGTACTACGAACATAACCAATGTTCAAGTGGCTTGCTCCGCATCCTCCACGCCAGTCTCCTATACCGAAACCATTGTACACTCCTTTGGAGGTTTCAGTGGCGATGGTGTGTACCCCATGGCAAGCCTATTCATGGACGCCAGCGGTAACCTCTACGGCACCACCTATAATGGTGGTGGTACCAATAATACCGGCACCGTATTCAAAATCACGCCTTCAGGACAGGAAACCATTATCTACTCCTTTGGGAGTGCTAGTAACGATGGTGTCGATCCTCAATCAAACCTGATCATGGACACCAGCGGTAACCTCTACGGTACTACCTTTGGTGGCGGCGATGTCAATTATTCTGGCACCGTATTCAAGGTAACACCTAATGGGCAGGAAATCATTCTACACTCCTTTGGTAGTTCTGGCGATGGTTGGGGTCCCAATGGAGGCCTGATCATGGACACCAGCAATAATCTCTACGGCACTACCAATACCTATGTTGGCAATAACTATTATACCAGTAGTGGAACTGTCTTCAAAATCACGCCTTCAGGACAGGAAACCATTCTCCACTCCTTTGGGGGTGTTAGTGGCGACGGTCAGACCCCCCAGGCAGGCCTGATCATGGACACCAGCGGCAACCTCTATGGCACTACCCAATATGGCGGCAGTAACAATAATGAGGGAACTGTCTTCAAAATCACCCCTTCGGGACAAGAAACCATTCTCTACTCCTTTGGGGGTGTTAGTGGCGATGGTCAGAACCCCCAGGCAGGACTAATCATGGACACCAGCGGTAACCTCTACGGCACTACCTATGGCGGCGGTGCCTATAGCAGTACCTATAGCGGTGGCACCGTATTCAAAGTAACACCTAATGGGCAGGAGACGGTTCTCTACTCCTTTGGGGGTGTTAGTGGCGATGGTCAGAATCCCCAAGCAGGACTAATCATGGACACCAGCGGTAACCTCTACGGCACTACCTATAGTGGTGGCAGCAACAATAGTGGAACTGTCTTCAAACTCACTGCACATTAATGGTGGCTTTAATTCTTCCCATCATGCAGTAAGTATACAACTCCGCCTTGTCCCTGAACCCATGGGGGTCTAAAGAAAGGGCTGAGCTTTTCACTACATCACGCCGAAGCGTAATGCGCGAAATTAGGCGGGTCTACAACAGCCCTTGCGGGGCCGATAGGCTCCGCAAAACCGGCTATGTTCACCGACACATTCACGTCAGTGTGCCACCGGTTTCCGCACGAACAGGAGAAGCGATGTTGCTCCCGTTTTTCAATAGCCCCACAGACTGAGCACGTTTGGCCGTGCAAGCTGGGTTGACGTAGACCACGCTGATTCCCTGGGCTTCAGCCTTGTAGGCAACGAACTCCTGCAACTACCGTAAAGACCAGCGGTGCAATCGGGTGCGAATTTCCCGCATGTGCAACTGATGGGTTTCCTAAACGATGGCCTTGGAAACTTCGTGATTAACGTGTTCGACATGACGCTGCTTACGACCGGAGATAGCCACTGCGGGTGGCGGCGACATTGTTTTCCCCGACATCGACACCCAGAACGCCAGCGTCGGAGACCGGGGCAACGTCCGGTATACCCAACACCAGTTGAAACAACCACTGCCCCTTCCGGCAGATCAGTTCAGCATCCTTAGACCCCAATCTTTTCAGGTGTAGGCATGGGGAGGTTCAAATCCACCACGTTGATAGCGAAGTACCTATCTCTGACTAGGACCACTGACCAGAACGGCACCACAACCATGACTTAACTACACCCCCCCCTATTAGGGTAATTTCCATTGAAAGATCGAACTCAAAGAGATCTCAGAGACTGAAGACCCTATGGTTGGCGCATCTATCCCTTCTGCGCAATCAACTTCGCCAAGGCCTGCCCCATAACTTGCTCAAGGTGCAAAGCCAAGGCTCGGGCATCTCTACCTTCGCGGCTGACCGGAGGCAACAGCATGACATCAACATCGATAGGATCGGCGCGCATCAATAACAGGACATGTGAAAAAAATTCATCATCACCTATAAACGGAGCCAGAGGATGCAAGCCATCTTCGTGCCGATAACAGATAAGTGCCGGCTGAATTTCACAATCAGTCTCTACAGCAGCCACAAACAAGCGGTGAAAAAACCGTTTCAGTGCATGCCCATCGGTGGTCGTGCCTTCCGGAAAGAACAGCACATTACGTCCTGCTTTTAGATGAACTGCCAGTGTTGATCCCACCTGTCGGGAATCCCCTGAGCCTCGTTTGATAAACAGGGTCCCGGATGCTTTAGCCAAACTACCTAACACAGGCCATCCCGCTATTTCCGCTTTAGCGAGAAAATAGACAGGAAATCGGGACCCCAACACGGGAATATCCAGCCAGGAAACATGATTTGAAACCCACAACCCTGTTCCTTGCAAGGGCTCACCATGGGTTCGTACGCGGACATTTAAAATTCGACACAGACGAGCATGCCACCAACCGATAACTGGTTGATGGCGCCGACTGTGGGGCATCCATATAAGCCCTGAACTTACGGCGATCAGTACTCCCGTGGTTAAATGCACGCCCAGCTGAGTTATTCTCCACAACATCCTGAGCTGCACCCGCCACTCAGGCCCTTTCATTGACTGCATGAGAAATTCCTTACGCCGACACTCAATATACTCTGTACCGGTTAACAGAAAATCTTGCAAGTCTTGACGGGTCACCTCAGGCATTCACGGACCGTCCCATGAAACGATTGGCATACTTTCCAGACAACTTAGCCACTTCAAGCAACACAAAAACATCGGCACAATGAAAGCTAGGATCCCAACATGCTTCACCACAGATCTGAGCTCCCATGCGCATATAGGATCGCAATAAGGGTGGCATGGTAGGTTGATCCTCCACCATATTGCTCTCGGTTACCGCCAAGCGAGGGGTGACCCGCAGGTTATCTGGCGCCATGTGGTTAGCACGCAAACGCTGCATAATTCCAGCAAACTGAGCCCCCCCATCAACCAACGTGATGCTAGCGCAGCCCAACAAAAACGTGTAATTCTCACGCAACAACAATTCAGCCAGGGCTGTCCACAAAACCGTGATGGCCGCACCTGAGCGAAAATCAGGATGCACACAGGTGCGTCCAATCTCAAGAACTCGCCCAGAAAGTGATTTTTTGAGATTATCCATATCAAACTCAAGCTCAGAATAATACCCACCGGCTCGTTCGGCTCGTTCTCCACTCAGCAGGCGTGTCGTGGCAATCACACGACCGGTGTTGGGATCTCTTACTAATAAATGCCTGCAATGCTTGTCAAAAGTATCTCGATCCAATCCATCATGGCTATCAAACACCACTCCATATTCAGCCTGAAAGACATCATGCCTCAAAGACTGAGCTTCACGTACGGACCGAGCATTATCTGCCAGCTCTGCAACCAACCGGCAGCGTTCTCGAGGCATGGGCTCTGGAGGCCGGTGCAACTCGTGGGACGTTGTCAGATTTGTCTGCATGCTTCACTCCTGTCACAACATGGGTTTTTTTTCATATGTACAAGCTACAAAGGCTGCATGTACATCCCATGACAAAAATGTGAAGCTTTTGCTACCGCTATTGATTTAACCCGTATTACGTAATCCTGCCGCAATACCAGCTATAGTTACCATCGCTCCTCTATCCAGTAGCTTTCTTCTCTCCTCAGACAAGTCAGGCTCACGCTGCCGCGCCATGATTTCCGCCTGCAGCAGATGCAGGGGTAGAATATAGGGCGTTCTGAGCTCTATCGATCTTTTCAGCACCGGATTAAGCGCCAGCAGGGGGCGCCCCTGATTCAGCCGTAGTAAAGACTCGAGGGTTATGATCAGCCTTTGCCGCAAAAATTCACCTAAAGTGCGTAAAGAGGGATCTTGCGTCAACCTTTGCTCGTAATGCCGTACCACATCCAGATCAGACTTCGCCAGTACCATTTCCAGCATATCCATCAAGGCATTAAAATACGGCCATTCTCGACACATCGTACGCAAAACCTCAACCTCACCAGCATCCATGAGTGCATTCAAGGCTCTGCCGGTGCCCAGCCAGGCAGGCAGCATGAGTCTTATTTGAGTCCAGGCAAATACCCAGGGTATAGCCCGTAAGGAAGCCACTCCACCTTCAGCTGATCGACGAGCAGGACGACTCCCTAAAGGCAATCGCTGCAAATCTAGCTCCGGTGTCACCTGACGCATATAAGGCACTAGCCTGGGATCCAGGGCTACCGTCTCGCGATAAACGTTCAAAGCTGTCTGGCTTAAGCTATCCATGACCCTGCGCCAATCTGACTGCGGTTCTGGTGGCGGACATAGACTGGCTTCCAGAGTCGCCGAGGCATAGAGTTCCAGATTACGTAACGCGACACCGGGAACCCCGAATTTAAAACGTATCATTTCACCTTGCTCGGTAATTCTGATTCGCCCTCGAATAGTTCCCGGGGGTTGCGATAGCAATGCCTGGTGAGCAGGGGCCCCACCTCGACTGACGGAGCCTCCCCGACCATGAAAGAAACTCAATATGACACCTGCCTCATCAGCGATCTGAGCCAGGCGCTCCTGGGCGCGGTACTGCGCCCAACTGGCTGCCATAAACCCTGCATCTTTAGCAGAATCGGAGTAACCTATCATGACTTCCTGACGGTTCTGTATCAGCCGTCGGTAAGGCGGCGAAGCCAATAGTGTGCGTAAAATAACTGGGGCAAGCTCCAGATCTTGCAAGGTCTCAAATAAAGGAACCACCCGCATCGGAGGATTAACCCCCATTTCCTTTTGCAACAATTGTACAGCCAGAACATCACTCGCTGCATGGGCCATGGAAATCACATAGGCACCCAGGGCATCTTGCGGACTACGGGCCAGCATACGAAAAGTATCCAGCGTTTCTACCACCTCAGGATCCAGCAAGGGTGACCCCGCAGACAAATTGAGTCGTTGCGGAAGCAAAGGCCGTCGATTTTCAAGCTCCCGTTCCAGGAAACTTAAACGTTCCTCCTCACTCCATGCAAGATAGGTTCTCTCCTCGCCCAGATAGCAGGTAATAGCATCCAGCACCCGGGCATGGCGCCCGGATTCCTGACGAATATCAAGGCGCATCAATGGCAAACCGAAGCAGGCAACCCTGCGAATGACATCCGTCAGACCCGACCGGGCAATGGCTCCCATACCACAGGCTATCAACGAATCATGACAAGCTAATAAAGGCTTATATAACTCATTACTATGGGCGTAATACTCAACATCCGGCAGATCACGACCATCAAGTGCGGCGCGAATACGCTCATGAGTACCTTGCAAGCGTCTCCTGACATCCTTCAGAACATCTCGATAGGGCTCCATACTTTCCTCACCTGCAAGCGCTTGCAGGTCAGGTGTACATGATTGCATGGACAGATCGGTACGCAATTCTTCCACATCGCGTAAAAATAACTCCACAGCCATCCAGCGAGCCAGCAACAAGACTCTTTCCGTCACCACCGCCGTGACCGTGGGATTACCATCCCGATCCCCGCCCATCCATGAAGCAAAACGCAAGGGTGCAGCATGCATATCTAAGGCAGGCATACCCAGTTGACTCATGCCACGATCCAGCTCCCTCATAAACTGCGGAACCGCTTGCCACAAGGTCTGCTCTATGGCAGTAAAACCCCAGCGCGCCTCATCCTCAGGCGTTGGCCGCTCATGTCGAATTTCATCAGTCTGCCAAATGGAAAGCACATGACACCGCAATAAATCAATCTCCTCCGCCAGTTCTGGAGGGGTCATACGCTGTTTATCCATGCGTTCCAGGCTGTCATGGATATCATCATATTTCTTGATCAAGGTACGACGGCTAACTTCTGTGGGATGCGCCGTAAGCACCAGTTCAATATCCAAGCCCGCTACCGCGTCATGAATATGCTGAGGTGACAGGCCTGCCTTAGTCAGCCGGGAGAAAAGATCAGCCAGCGAACCGGGTTGAGGCTCGGCATCCTGCTGCCGCTGGTGCGCACGGCGTCGACGTACACGATGATGTTGCTCCGCAATATTCGCCAATTGCAAGAAGGCCGAATAAGCCCGGGCCAGAACACAAAGATCCTGGTCCCCCATAGCTGATAGCAGCTCATGGATACGATCGATGGCGAGTGACTCATCCTGTACGGCAAGTTTTGCATGCGCCCGCACTTCTTCCACCAGGCTATAAATTCGCTCACCTTGCGATGCACGTATCGCCCTACCCAATAGGCCACCTAGCAGCCGGATATCTTCTCTTAAAGCACTATAAGGATCCTCAAGCATAATGATGACCTCATCAGAGAACCACCCAATGTTCCAGCTTGGTTCTTAGGTCTGCCGGACTGATGGGTTTAGGTAAATGATCATCCATCCCTGCCTCGTAGCAAGCCAGAATATGGGGACGTGTAACATGTGCCGTAACCGCCAACATGGGGGTACGCGATTTGCCCTGTTGTTGTTCTATCTCACGGATGCGTCGTGCTGCTTCGAACCCATCACAGACAGGCATTTCACAATCCATCAAAATCAGATCAAAAGCATGCTGTGCTGACTGAAAGCGACTGCATGCCTGCTCTCCATCAGCCACTACTTCAGGCTCCATGCCAAGTCGACGCAACATACCTACCAAGACCATTTGATTCGTAGGATTATCTTCAGCCACCAGAATTCGCAGAGGCCGGTGACTGGCTAAGGTGGAGGGAGGTCCTTCTGGCAGCACCTGATCGCGCAGAAGTATATTGGCCAAGGACTGCCTGAACTCATGTCCCATGACGGGCCTTTCCATGGCCCCGGCCACACCCGCTTGATGCAGTAAACCCGGATTAGGTTGCCAATACGGCTGAGTCATGACAATCAACTCAGTTAATTGTGTCAGTTGCAGTTCTGCCATACGTTGCCGTAAGGACAAACCATTCATATCCACCAGCTGCAATTCGGTCACCACCAGACCAAAAGGCTTCCCCTCCGCTTCAGCCTGTGCCAGCATGCTTAAACATTCAGCTCCCGACATGGCTGTTTCGATAACCAAATCAGGCAAAGCCGCCTCACGGCTCATCAATTCAAGATATTCGAGATCAGAATCCACCAAAAGCAAACGGCAAGCCAATCCAGCTGGCCAATCTACGGGAGGAGTAGGCAACAAGGGCACCCCCAACTCCACCCAGAAACTAAAGGTGCTCCCTTGATGCAGGTGGCTTTCCACACTGATATCTCCTCCCATCAGCTGACAGAGGCGACGACATATGGCCAGACCCAGACCGCTGCTACCTTCATTTTTCTGGGGCCGATCACCCTGTTGAAAACTGTCAAATATATGTTCCAGCGAGGCTTCCGATATGCCACATCCTGTGTCCTTGACGGCAAATTCAAGCCGAACTCCCTGACTGGTACGCCGACTGGTCACCATCAAATCAATACGGCCGCGATCGGTATATTTGACAGCATTAGCTAATAGGTTAATCAAAATCTGGCGTAACCTGACGCTATCACCCAACACTCTGACCGGTGTGCGCGCCGACACTGAACCTAAAATCCTGAGCCCTTTGCGATATGACCTGACTTTAAATAAGGCAAGCGACTCCACCAACATGCGCAAAAGATCAAACTCTTGGATATCAAGGCTCATGCGCCCAGACTCCACGCGAGAATAATCAAGAATATCGTTAATGACTGTCAGCAAGCCTTCGCCTGAAGTCGCAATGGTTGAGACAATACGTTGTTGTTCCTGAGAAAGCCCTGAAACGCGAAGTAGATCAATCATACCCAGAACTCCACTCATAGGGGTTCTGATTTCATGACTCATGGTGGCTAAAAACTCACTTTTGGCCGAATTTTGCGCTTCAGCGCGCAAGACTTCTCGTGCGGTGTCTTGTTGTTTACGCTGAAGCTCCCGCAGTCTTACCCCTACGCCCAAGGTGAGCAACAGCCCGGTAGCCAGCAAGGCCAGTTTAATGTCGTCCACCAGGTATCCTTGATAGGGCATCCACCCTTCCAAGGCTAAAACCGACCAGCCTCCCACCATGAAAAATGCAGCCCAACCCACCATATAGAAGAAGGCTGCCCGTTCACCCTGACGGTAACGCCAGTAGGCGATAACAGGAAACAGCAACATATTTAAAATAGCCATCGCCATCACCAGTTGCGCAGCCAAGCGCAGATTACCTACCCAAACCGGCGTTAAGGCGAGGGCAGCGAAGACAACATTCGCTTTCAGGTAGCGCTGCGATAACGACTTATGACGCAGATTTAAATAGCTTGCAGCAAACAAGGGAGCCAATAAATTAGATAGCGCCACCCATAATAAGGCGCTGATATCCTGAATAGACGGATAAGGCCACCAGTGATAAAAAAGTCCATCAGCGCAGAGCAAGTACCCCAGCACGGGAATCTGATTGATCACATACCATAAAAATATACTGTCACGACTAAAAGCCCATAACAGCAAATTGACCAGCAGCAATACCAGCATGGCCCCGTAGAGCAGACCTTTTCGCCACGCATCACTCGTTTGATGCGCCATAAAACTCTGTTCGGTGTAAAGATGCAGGGGTAAAACAACGCTACTGGTTGTTTGTACCTTGAGATACCAGGTGGTCTGCGTGTGCCCGGGTATCGTGAGCCGAAAGTCCAAGGAGCGCTGTGAAAGTAGTCTTTCCTCAGGAGCCACATGATCCCCACTGTGCTCCAGGTAAGTGAGCCGACCCTGTTGACATGCATACAGCCTGACTTCATCCAGCACAGGATAATCGACATCCAAAATCCTGGTCATCGGCTGGTCAAAGCGATTATTCAGTTGCAGCCGCAACCAGACCGGATGATCGTGAAAGCCTAAATCTATGCCCCGAATGGAATGCCATCCTGTCATAGGACAGGGGGCATGATCACTCCAGCTCCCCCGTAACGAAACCGAAGTTTGTGATAGCAATGCTTGCGAATCATAGTCTGCCTTAGCTGGATCTAAATCTAGTGCACACCATACCTGCGCGCTGACCAGCAGGCATAACATTGCCATACCAACCCTGCATGCGGATATAATCAGGCCCGGCTGCTCCATGACACAATCCCTTGTACCGTTGCTGCGATGACATGGAGTATATATCTAAGTCGCGGCCGAACTAGACTATCAATTCATCATGGGCATTTGTGCCGATGGATTTTTTGATGATTGCATGACATATCAGCGTTAAATGGTTACCTTACTTCCCCAGACATACAAAGGGTTCACTATGTCTCGCTTGCCTCAGAATGCCATCCAACCCCTTGCTCCAGATCTGCTCCAGCCCATTCTACTACCTTGGGCGCAAGCCATCTTGAGGGCCATTGCCATCTTGGCAGCGCTCGGTTATGCCTACGCGGTTCCCCAAGCACTCACGTTGACCACCTATGCCCTGTTTTTATTAGGCGGCACCATCTTCATGGCCTGCTCGGCCATGCTGGGTCTCTGGACGATACTGCGCGGTGGCCAGGCTATAGTGACCGGCTTATTGCTGATTTCAGACCTGACAGGCTGGCTCACTCTGTTGCTCAACGACCCATCGAACGCAGCGCCTAGTCTCGCTTTATGGCCGGTGGTCATGATGCTGCAAGCGATGATCCTGCCGTGGCGCTGGTGGCGCTGGTCACTAGGCTTAAGCCTCACAGGCGCGACGGCCATTCTCGCTCTGCGTCAATTTTGGCTACATATTCCCCTGAACTTCACGGGTCAGTCACTCTTGTTAATGGACATAATGAGCGCTGCCCCCATAGCCATCTTCAGCTATTACCTGGGCCTTATGCATGAACGTACGGCGCGCATCACCGAACCTGACCCCCTGACCGGCTTGGGTAATCGCTGGACTTTTTATGAAGCCGCCAAATATCTCCTGCCTTACCACCAGCGTAATCTGACTCCCATGATGGTGTTATATGCGGAAGTCGAAATTTTAAGTCAGCAAAAAAAACAAACCAGCTCTATGGTTGTCGATCTCGTCGTTAAACAATTTGCTTCCATACTTGATAGGCGACTACGCGCCAGTGATGTAGCCAGCCGTTATAGCCGCTGCAGCTTTGCTCTGTTGCTCGCCGATATTTCTTCCCGAGAAGCTGAAAAAATTGCCTTTGAAGTTCAGCAAGAGTTTCATCAGTGGGCAAAAAACAAGAATTACCCTGCTTTTGCCCACCTTGGATTAGCCGTCGTACCTGTTCGGCCCATAGCATTGGATCAGATATTGATTAACATCAATGCGGCGTTATTTAGGGCCAAACAATATAAGCGGGGGGTCAGTGGAGCTGTTTTCGCAGACCCCGAACAGACCCTGGGTGCGTAACAAACCTTAAAAATGCTGCATTAACATATAGCAATGCTAATTAAGGGATGATAAAATCGCCACCGCCGATGTTTCGGGTGCCTGGTAGTCTCGCTGAGACGACCGCCGAATTCGGCTCAATGCGAGGCGCCCGGCATGGTTAACGTTAACTGGTTACCTGAGAGACTTATCATCATGCAGATCAAAAAGATTGCGATCTCCGCCGCTATTGTTGCCACGTTGGCCATGGCTGGCTGCGCCAAGAAAGACGACGCTGCTGCTCCTGCCGCTGACGCTGCTGCTCCGGCTCCTGCCGCTGACGCTGCTGCTGCTGCTCCAGCTGCTGCCCCTGCTGCTCCGGCTGCTGCCGCTGCCGCCCCTGCTGCTCCGGCTGACGCCGCTGCTGCTCCGGCCGCTGCTGCTCCTGCCGCTGCTGCTCCGGCAGACGCTGCTGCTCCAGCTGCTGCTCCAGCTGCACCCAAGTAATCGCTGTTTGATTACTGCGAAAGGGCACTTCGGTGCCCTTTTTCTTTGGGCCGCCAGCATGATTTTTAATATCCTTCAATCTTGGCAAATGAGATTAAGTTTGGCTTAATGGTCTCTTGTTTTTACCTTGTTATCAGCATCGGTACCCTGACATGTCATTATGCCCCTGTGGATCCGGACTGGCTTTCGAAAACTGTTGCCAGCCTGTACTAGAAAACCCAATTCAAGCACGCACTGCCTTGCAGCTAATGCGCGCACGCTACACCGCCTACGTCATGCATCGCATGGATTTTGTACTTAGCAGCACACACCCGGATACACGCGACGCTGCTGACCAAGAAGCCATGGAATCCTGGTCACATGCCGCTACGTGGACAGGTCTTGAAATCATCTCTCCCGGCTCACAACACTCGGCAGGCGATGACCGTATTGAGTTTAAGGCCTATTTTCAGGTTCAGAATGTACCTCAGGTCCATCACGAACGCAGCCTGTTTCGTCATGATCAAGGCCAGTGGTGGTTTGTCGATGGCCAGGATATTTACAGTGGCCCTCTGGAAAAGCGACGTCCTTACGTCAAAGAACAGCATACCGGCCGAAATGACCCCTGCCCCTGTGGCAGCGGCAAGAAATTTAAAAAATGTTGTGCCTAACTTAAGAGGTACCTTGTCATGACTGATATCTATATTTTAGGTGCGGCGCGCACCCCCATGGGTAGTTTTCAAGGCAGCCTGGCTGGCGTCAGTGCAACTGACTTGGGTGCCGTGGCTTTACGCGCTGCCCTGGAGCGAAGTGGCCTGCAGGCCACTAACCTAGATGAAGTCCTGATGGGCTGTGTCTTACCTGCAGCACTTCGTCAGGCTCCTGCGCGCCAGGCCATGCTCAAAGCAGGTTTCCTTGAGTCCACGGGCGCAACCACCATCAATAAGGTATGCGGCTCAGGCATGAAGTCCTTGATGCTGGCCGCTGACATCATCAAGGCGGGAAGCGCTAACATCGTGGCCGCAGGCGGCATGGAAAGCATGAGCAATGCTCCTTACCTGCTGGAAAAAGCTCGTGCCGGCCTGCGTATGGGTCATGCAGAAATCAAGGACCATATGTTTCTAGACGGCCTTGAAGACGCCCAAACTGCACGCGCCATGGGCAGCTTTGCGCAAGAAACTGCCCACGCCAGGGGTATCACGCGAGAACAGATGGATGATTTTGCTCGCTCTTCACTGTTACGAGCCCAGACAGCCCAGCGCGATGGACTGTTCCAGGCCGAGATTGCAGCTGTCGAGATCACTCATCGACAGGGTACGACCCTGGTCGACCAGGATGAACAACCCCTGAACGCTCGTCCTGACAAGATTTCTAGTTTACGACCAGCCTTTGCCAAAGATGGAACCCTTACGGCAGCCAACTCCAGTTCCATTTCGGATGGGGCTTCGGCGCTGATTATAGCCAGCGCACAAGCTACCCAGGCCACTGGAAGCCACCCCATAGCCCGACTCGTCGCTCAAGCCACTCATTCACAGGCCCCTGCTGAATTTACACTCGCACCCGTGGGCGCCCTGCGTAAAGTGCTTGAACGAGCCGCCTGGAGCGTTAAGGATGTTGATCTTTTCGAGGTCAATGAAGCTTTTGCCATGGTTGCCATGTTGCCTATGATGGACCTGGGGATACCCCATGATCAACTGAACATTCATGGAGGAGCTTGTGCACTGGGCCACCCTCTTGGGTCTTCAGGTAGCCGTATTGTGGTAACCCTGATACATGCTTTGCGGGCACGCCAACTCAAACGAGGCGTAGCCGCCCTGTGCATAGGTGGAGGAGAAGCCACCGCCGTAGCTATCGAGCTCTTATGACTATCGTAAACCCCAGTAGCCCTGCTTGCCTGGATCTTGTACTCTAGGCAAGCTACGCTAGACTGTGGTATCCCCATCATAAAAAGATTAAGGGTTGTGACTATGATTCGTCGTTTTGGTTATACCGCCGGACTGATAAGTCTGCTGATTGGCAGCCCCATGGTGCACGCCAGCGTTACGCCTCAGGCGCAGGATCTCCAAACCATGGAGACGGACGCTTATAAATTAGCCACACGTTACTTTATGTACACGGTGACCGAGCGCAGCCCGGATCAGCATGCGCTGCTCGATACCCTCATGCAGAACATGCAAAATCTGGTTGACCAAGCCCATAATGACAAGGTCACTGCCGCTTGGACCGAGTATCGTAAGGCCTTGGAAACCAGCCCTTATGATAAAAATAATCTCGTCAGCGAAGATACCTTGATCAATATCGATACGCAGATCAAGCCTCTGGTGAGTGCCCTACAAAATAGTCTCGCAACAGCCCATGCCGACACTAATAGCAATGCTGCCCTGATCTTTAAGCAGTCCATCTTGATGGAACGTCTGACTGCCGAGTATCTACGACGCGCCACGGACACCATGGGTGGATCCATCGTGGCTGATAGCAGCGCTGAAGACCCTGAAGCCTTGGCTGTTGAGTTCAGTAAAGGCATGACGACCTTATTGCACACCTATCAGGGGCAGGCCAAGGTTTATAGCAGCCTGTGGAGTGCTGACCGTTACTGGAATTTCATCAAAGGACGCATGATCGACTTTAACAGCAAGAGCGTGCCCTATATTGTCTCGACCTTTAATGACAATATCACGAACCAACTGGCCTCCGCCTACCAAGCAGCCAATCATTAAGCATCAAGGGCGGGGATGATGACGTCTCCGCCGCTTTTTAGCTCCCCCAGAACGATGGGCTTTGCTTTGGACTGGACGAGTTGTACCAGGGGCCCGAGTATTTTTTCCAAGGGTATTCCAACGAAATCCCTGTACCCGCAGGAAGGCGAAGACCATACCCTGCACTATAAATCCTGCAACCGCCAGGTGGCTGAACAGGGTTACTTGCTCCGCCGTGAGACCTCTGATATAGACCGATGCAGGGTAAGCCACCAGATTCAGCGCAACCATAGCCAAGGTCAGTGCAACTTGCAGTAAAACGCCGTAAGCGACCTGAGGCCACGATAAACGCGACCACCGGGATGCGGCTTGCAGCGCTAAATACAGCAATAGATTACTAGCTAGTACATAAGCCACCGTCACCTCCCCCTAAATAAAAGATCCACGTTGGTTCAGGCAGCGCAGAGCGTTCGCAGACGTTGCTAGCGCTACAGCATCCAGGGATATACCGCGCAAGGCGGCCACTTTCGCCTGAACTTCTACTATCCATGCCGGCTCATGTCGCCTTAACCCTTGACGCCATAGGGATTGAGGCAACATATCCGGCGCATCCGTTTCCAGAACCATGGCAGAGAGAGGAAGTCGCGCCACCAAATCCGCCAAGCGATGTGCTGAATCCTGCGTCAGCACCCCTCCCAATCCCAGTAAGAATCCTGCATCAATCAAGGCCCACGCCACATCCTCAGGGCCATTATAAGCATGGACAATACCTCCAGCAGCCACGGGACAATGTCGCAAAGCACTCATCAACTCAGCATAACTATGACGAACATGAATAACCACCGGTTTACCTGCTCGGTTGGCTAAATCAAGCTGATAGCGCAGAAAATACTGCTGCTTGCGCCATACCTCAGGCTCACGTAGCTCCGGAAGGTAGCGATCTAACCCTATTTCTCCTACCGCGACGCAATCGGGACGAAAGACCCAGGTCTCCAACTGCCGTAAGGCCTCCTCCTTGTGTTGATTGACATAGCAGGGATGGATGCCCCAGGCCGGCCATACCACAAAATCCGCCCTGTTATAACGGCAACATACGGATTCAAGCCGTTCAAAATGCTCGCAGCTGTAAGCAGGCACCAGCATGGCATTTACGCCTGCTTGCCTTGCTCGCAAGACAACTGCATCACGGTCATGATCAAAAGCCTCCGCGTCCAAATGGCAGTGGCTATCCATCAACACGGTCAATGTTCTCGCGTGGGACTGAAAACAATATCAGGCCACCGTTCTTGCATAAGCTGCAGATTCACCCGACTAGGCGCCAGATAAGTCAAATACCCTCCACCATCATGCGAAAGCTGGTCATGGGCTTTCTTCTTGAACTCTGCAAGCTTGCGTTCATCCTCGCTGTGTATCCAGCGAACCGTAGAAACCGTCACCGGCTCATAGATGCAATCCACCTTGTACTCTTCCAGCAAACGAAATGCTACGACATCAAACTGCAACACCCCAATAGCCCCCAGGATCAGGTCATTATTGATCAGCGGCATAAAGACTTGGGTAGCGCCTTCTTCTGAAAGTTCCTTTAACCCTTTTTGCAGCTGTTTGCTTTTCAGCGGATCACGCAATCTTACGCGGCGAAATAGCTCTGGAGCAAAGTGCGGGATGCCCAGAAATTGCAGGGACTCCCCTTCCGTAAAGGCATCACCGATCTGTATGGTGCCATGATTGTGCAAACCGATAATGTCCCCTGACCAGGCCAGTTCCAACTGCTCACGCTCGCCTGCCAGAAAAGTCAGTGCGTCGGCAATACGCAACTCTTTACCGGTACGGACCTGCAGCATTTTCATGCCCCGCTCATAATGACCTGAGCAAATACGTAGAAACGCAATACGATCACGATGCTTAGGATCCATATTAGCCTGGATCTTGAATACAAAACCGCTGAACGCTGGTTCATCCGCCTCTACCAGGCGTTGCGAGGTTTGATGCTGGCGAGGCGGAGGGGCATGCTCAACCAACATGTTAAGCACGTGATTGACCCCAAAATTTCCCAGCGCCGTACCAAAAAATACTGGCGTTAAGGTCCCGGCCATAAAGGCTGCATGATTAAAAGCATGGCTGGCGCCCATGACTAACTCCAGGGTTTCCCGAAGCGCATGAGCTTCATCCCCCAAGACCGCATCGACATCAGGATGATGCAGCCCATCAATCACTTTATCTTCAATCAACTCGCTGCCATGACCAGGCTGGTATAAATAAATACGATCCTCCAGAAAATGGTAAACCCCACGAAAACTGCGACCCGAGCCAATCGGCCAGGTCACAGGAGCACAACGAATCTTGAGCACAGATTCAATTTCGTCGAGAAGATCGACCGGTTCTCGTATTTCACGATCCAGTTTATTGATAAAAGAAATGATGGGGGTATCACGCATCCGACACACTTCCATCAATTTGATAGTGCGATCTTCTACGCCTTTGGCAGCATCAATCACCATGAGTGCAGAATCAACCGCTGTCAGCGTACGGTAAGTGTCTTCCGAGAAATCTTCATGGCCTGGGGTATCGAGAAGGTTAACCACGCAGTCCCTGTAGGGAAATTGCATCACCGAGGTGGTAATGGAGATACCACGCTGCTTTTCCATGGCCATCCAGTCCGAGGTGGCATGGCGATCAGACTTGCGCCCCTTCACCGTTCCAGCTATCTGAATAGCCTGCCCCCAAAGAAGTAGTTTTTCAGTAATCGTGGTTTTACCGGCATCAGGATGCGAAATAATAGCAAAAGTCCGGCGAACACCGACTTCACGGCTCACATCATGCATGTACATGTCTCCAACTAAACATCGTGCCAGGTCGGGTCAAGGGTAAGCGCCATGAGCACCGCATCTTCATGGCCTCCACCGCGACGCGGATAATACCTGGGTCGACGGGCAAATTCATTAAATCCAAGGCTTTCATACAGAGCCAGGGCGCGAGCATTCGAGGGTCTAACTTCCAGATACAACACACTGGCATGCCGACGACTTTCTTCAATCATTTGTTCCGTTAACCAACGCCCTTTCCCCTGGCCCTGCTCATCAGGATGAATCGCTATGTTCAATAACGTGGCTTCATCCAGGATCAGATGAACAATGGCAAACCCCACCAAACGCTGGTCCTGATACAGCAGACTAGCCAGATGGTTCGCGGTGAGACACCCGGAGAGTATGCCTTCCGTCCAGGGAAATTCATGGGCAGCACGCTCTATGACTAAGACCGCTGGCACATCTTCCATCCGCATGTTTACACGCGTCAACATGAGGCTATGGTCCTGAATAAATCTGCTTTAGCCGCAGGGCTGGACAATAAAGTAGCCAATCCGGGTTGAACGATAACAGACGCTGCCGGCCACGCTTTGGCTAACCAGGGTTCAATCCCTGAACCCAGGACCAGCAGGGATACTTCTGACGCATAAAATCGCATGAGTAACCCCTGCATGGCATCTTGATAATCATGGGGCTCATAACGTTGCCCGACTAATCCCGGCGGGGGAAATCTAAACACAGGTCCCGGCATCAGGGCCTCTTTTCTACCCAGCCAATAGGCTAGCTGTGTCAGAAACGGCCACACGGAAGCGGGTAAATCCTGCTCCATGTGCGAAATAACGACCACCCATTGCGGCGACAATTCACACACCTGCACAGCCAGCTTAGGCAGAAGAACAGCGGGTGCCGGCGGCACCTGCTCATCAGGCCTAGGTGGAGAGACCTCCACAGCCAGGGCTGCCGTGGTTACAGGTGGATCAACGAGCTCAGCAAGCTCTACCCGAACCGTTTCCTCCACCCATGGCAAAAACTCCCAGGGCTCACTGCCATCCGCCCCTGATAACGCACCGACTCGCTGCATGACAGCGATATCCAGGGCTGCCAAATAAGCCAGCTGTCGAGCATCAGGTTGGCCGTTAGATACCATCACCGCTCATCTGTGGATGGGCCCGTTGCAGCGGACTGGATAAAAGATTCAGAGCATCCAGATAAGCCTTTACCGAGGCCACCAGAATATCGGTATCAGCACCCTGCCCATTGACGATACGACCAGCGTCATTTAATCGGACTTGCACTTCACCCTGCGAGTCGGTCCCACTGGTAATAGCATTGACCGAGTAAAGTTCTAGCGATGCTCCACTGTTGGCCAGTGCCTCAATTGCCCTGAAAGCCGCATCCACAGGGCCCGAACCCGTGGCGCGCACCTGTTTCTGTTGCCCATGGACACTTAAACTTAAATTAGCTTCAGGAGCCTGGCCGGTTTTGCTCAAAACCTCTAATGCTATCAATGCATAGATTTTGGGAATTTCCGTCGTCGAAACTGAGCTGAGCAAGGCATGCAAGTCTTCGTCATAAATATCATGTTTTTTATCTGCGAGCTCTTTAAAACGGGCAAACAGATCATTCAACATACCATCAGAGTCCAGAGCGATCCCTAACTGCTCCAGCCGAGCCCGGAAGGCTGCTCGTCCGGAATGCTTCCCTAATACCATACGGTTGGTATTCCAGCCCACATCCTGTGCACGCATGATTTCATAGGTTTCGCGATGTTTGAGGACCCCATCCTGATGAATGCCCGATTCGTGGGCAAATGCATTTGCACCCACAATAGCCTTATTAGGTTGAACCGGGAAACCTGTAATGCTGGACACCAGACGCGACGTTGGAACGATTTCGGTGGTTTGAATACGTGTTTCCAACCCAAAAAGGTCTTTACGGGTAGCCAAAGCCATGACCACTTCTTCCAGAGCCGCGTTTCCTGCACGCTCACCCAATCCATTGATCGTGCATTCTACTTGGCGAGCCCCCGCCAGCACAGCTGCCAGCGAATTAGCCACCGCCAGACCTAAATCATTGTGACAATGCACCGAGAATATGGCTTTGTCTGCATTGGGAATGCGTTGCAGTAAAGTTGCCATCAAGTCACCAAACTGGCCAGGAATGGCATACCCAACCGTATCAGGGATATTGATGGTGCGAGCTCCCGCCGTGATAGCTGCTTCGATGATACGGCATAAGAAATCCGGCTCAGAACGCCCCGCGTCCTCACAGGAGAATTCGACATCGTCGACCAGATTCCGGGCATAGCGTATAGCCTTCACCGCATGCTCCAAAACCTGCTCTGGAGGTAAGCGTAATTTATACTGCATATGTATAGGGCTGGTGGCAATAAAGGTATGAATCCGTGACGCCTGGGCTGACCGCAGAGCGCCCGCTGCCGCATCGATATCTTCAGCACGGGCTCGCGCCAGTGAGCAAATACGGGAATCCTGTACAGCGTGGGCAACAGCCTTGACTGATTCAAAGTCACCAGGACTCGCCACAGCAAACCCAGCTTCAATGACATCAACACGCATACGCTCAAGTGCTTTGGCAATGCGCACTTTCTCTTCCAGAGTCATGGACGCACCAGGGCTCTGCTCTCCATCGCGCAACGTCGTATCAAAAATGACTATATTGGGCATGTCAAACCTCACTTAATCCCGATACCCGCAGTTTATCACGGAAGCGAGGAACTACGATGGCGAACCTGCAGTTCATAGATGAGCCCTACGACGGCTCCGGTAAAAGCACCGAAAGCATGGGCCGCCGGCTGCACCGCCACGTGAATCCAGTTACGCAGATAGTCAGGATTATAAAATGCCGTGTGCTCATAAACGATACGCAATACAACACACCCCAGCACCAGACGGGTCCCCACAGGTGCATGACGCAGTGAACTGATCAAGGCAAATACCAGAACAGCTTGCACAACCCCGGAGAAGCCGGCATATAGGCTACAGGATGGCTCCATCCACCATAACCCTGCACCGACTCCCCAGGAAGCAAGCATGATCACACTCACCCACCAACGCATGGGTACAGACTCGCCCAGGACAGCACCGATTACCATAAGCACAGCCACATTCATCAGCAGATGCCACAGAGTAAAGTGCACCCAACTACCGCTGAATATCCGCCACCACTGGCCTTGTGTTATCAGTTGCCGGTCAAAGTCCATGGTCTGAAAGATAGCTGAACCACCGCTGTAGAATCCCACTAATAGCAAACTAACCAGGCTACAGACGATCAGGCCTGAACGATGCTCTCGGCTCAATGGTCAGCTAATCCTGGAGGAGGGATATTAAAGGCTGGCGTATCCTGATCCCCTCCTGACTTGATATCCAGATTGATTTGCGGGCCAGCCGGTGGGTTGAAAGAAGGGATAGCAGGCAAATCGCCATTACTTTGCACCTTCCGCTGCATAAGATCTGCCACACAGTTTTTGAGCTGATCCAGATCGCCTACCCGCATAACTTGTGGATTATCAGCATAAGCTCGCGCTAAATCAGAGCAATCATCAGCATGAGCGGTTCCCAAGGCCCCTACCAACAGCCACCACCCTGGCATTTTCATGAAAACCTCCCAGCTATTGCACCGGTTATTTTTTATTGTTCACCATTTCCAGCGCCACCCAAACCAGAGCCCAAGCACGGCTCCACGGCCCTGTAAGAGCTGATACCCTCTTATACCACGACATATTGCCGAGAAGAAACCCAGCTGTCTATCTGGCTTTTACAGCATTTCAGTACCAATTCGTAACCTGACTTATCAGTTTAGGCATAAACCATCGCTGTCGCCAATCAACTTGGGTCTACTTGCTGGGCGGCACCATACCTTTAAGCTCCGGCGGCTGATATTTTTCATCATGTTTAGCTAACACCTCATCCGCATGCATCACCCCCTGCTCAAAATGTCCCGTCGCAATAATACCCTGACCTTCTCGGAACAAATCAGGCAGGATGCCTGTATAAGTCACGGCAACCTGGTGTTTAAAATCGGTAATCATAAAGTGAACCGTCAACGAGTGAGGATCTCGTTGCAGGGACCCCTTAACCACCATACCTCCTGCACGCAGCCGAACTCCCTGGGGTGCATCACCCTGCGCCAATTGACTAGGGGTATAAAACAAGTTGATATTTTGACGTAGTGCATAGGTCGTCAGGCCTACCGCCAAACCTGCAGCAGCGATGATGACCAAAATAAGGATAAGGCGCTTGCGACGTTGTGGCTTCATGAATTTTTCTCCTTAACAACATGACGACGCTGTAACTGCGCCTGCTCTTTCAACCAGCGACGATGCCGCCATCCTGGTTGCAGAATATTCCAGACCACTATGACCGCCGTGAGACCATACGCCGACCATACATAGGGACCATGATGACCCATCGCCCAAAAGGCAGCCCAACTATCAAATGCCATAAGTATCCATCTCCGTTACAACCACTTGCCTAACCCAGGAGGATTTGGATTCCCGGAGCAATATCTCCTCACGAGTTCTTGCTATGACCATCCACCCAAACAAACAGTAAAAACCCAGCAAGTTAACTAACAAGGGCAGGTACATGGAAGGCGGCATACTGGGCCCTTGCCTCAAACTGAAGCTGGATGCCTGGTGCAATGTATTCCACCACATGACGGAATAGTGAATGATAGGCAGGTTGACCACGCCCACCAGAGTCAACAGAGCTGCGATACGCCCCCCGGCAGGTGAGTTCTCATAGGCCTGATAAAGAGCCATGACGCCCCAGTATAAAAACAACAGAATCAACATGGAGGTGAGGCGCGCATCCCATACCCAATAAGTTCCCCATGTCGGCTTGCCCCATAAGGACCCCGTCAACAGAGAGATCAGGGTAAACCAAGCCCCCAAAGGTGCTACTGAGCGAGCCACCCATTCGGCAGTCTTTACTTTCCAAACCAAAAAAATGCCACTGGCGATCGCCATCAGTCCATACCCCCCCATGGCGATAGCCGCTGCAGGCACATGAATAAAAATGATGCGGTAACTATTGCCTTGTTGATAATCGGGAGGGGCAAAAGCCAAGCCCCACACCAGTCCCAACACCAGCAAAACCAAGGCTGCTCCACCCAACCAGGGTTGCCAGCGGCCGCTGATCTCATAAAAGTGCCGAGGCCCTACGGTTTTTTGAATGTACTGCCAAAATTTATCCCACCCGAGCATATCCTTTATCTCCTACGCTGTAACCGCCAGTCGCAATGCTCCCACGATAGCCCATGGAACCAGTAGCAAAGCCATAATCAACAATACACCCAGCAGAGCAAGATAGGCTCCCACGGGCAACCCTAGGGAAGCCGATTGCACGGCTGCCGTCGCAAAAATAAGCACAGGAATCATGAGTGGCAAACTGATCAGCGGCAACAAGACACCTGCTCGCCGCAAAGCAACGGTCAACGCTGCGGCCAGAGCAGCCAGCAAGCTGAGGACAGGCGTTCCCAGGAGTAACGTCAGCATCAATACACCCAAAGCATGTCCCTGCAGATTTAACATGACTGAAGCCAAAGGGCTGAGAAGGGTTAATGCCAAGCCTCCTGTCATCCAGTGGGCCAGAACTTTGCCAAAGACCAACGCCAGAGTCGAGGTGGGTGCCAGCAGCATCTGCTCCAGAGTTCCATCTTCAAAATCCTGACGAAACAGGCTATCCATCGACAATAACACCGCCAGTACCGCTGCCACCCATACCACCCCGGGTGCAATCTGCCGCAGCAAATTGGGTTCAGGGCTGATACCTAATGGGAACAACAAAATCACCATGAGAAAAAAAACCAGAGGATTTAACCAATCCCCCGCCCCTCTCAAAGCCAACTGCAAATCACGCCCCAGCACTGCCCAAAAACCTTTCATACATTTTCCCGAACCCGAAAATGGGTTAAGTCCAGAACTTGCAACAAACGATTCGGCGTCATCTCATGATGCGTGGTAAAAAGCACCATACCCCCTGCCTCTGCATGCTGGTGCAACTGTTGCTCCAGCTCAACAACGCCCTGCCGATCTATGGCTGTAAAAGGTTCATCCAAGATCCATAAGGGCGATGCTTCCATGCTCAGCCTGGCCAGAGCTACTCTACGTTTTTGGCCCGCTGATAAATTTATCAAGGGAGTATGCTCATAACCGGACAGGCCAATCTCTGCCAGCGCCTGCATCACAGCCTTTATGGAAGGCTGGTGATCACGTAAGGCCATTAAGAATTGTAAATTCTCAAGGGGAGTTAGTGCCGCTTTCAGCCCCGCAGCATGACCTAGGTAACTGAAATTAGCAGCAAAGATCGAGCGATCAAGTTTAACTTCTCGATGATTCCAGCACACTCTCCCACTCGCCATCGGCAAAAGTCCCGCAACGGCAGCCAGCAACGATGTCTTGCCTGCTCCATTGGGACCCACGACCTGCACCAGGCTGCCTGGCGGCAATTCAAGATTCAAGTCTTCAAACAACCTGAAATCGCCGCGTTCCACAGCAAGATTTTCAAGACTTAGCAATACATTACCCTCACGACCGGATTACAGTATACCTTTAGCCTGCCAGAATCTGACAGCAAGAGTATTGACGCGGCACAATTCCATGACACTTTACTTTCAGCTAGTCTAGATGGAATGAACTCTAGGGGACCTGTGCATGACCATATTGCTGAATAATCTTGAGGCTTCCATCGATGCGTTACTAAAACGCACTGGACCCCACGTTGTACTTGGTATTCCGCTGGGTATCGGCAAACCCAATACCTGGGTAAATTGCCTGTACCGCACCATTGCCGCTCGACCTGATCACAGTCTGCGTATCATCACAGCCTTGTCATTATTGCGTCCCCAGGCTAAATCCGACTTGGAGGCCAGGTTTCTCAAGCCTTTTGCGGACCGAGTCTTTGGCAATTATCCCGACCTTGATTATGCACGTGACCTGAAAGCTGGCTGCCTGCCCAGCAACATTGAAGTCAGCGAGTTTTTTTTCAAAACAGCTGACATGCTACATAATGACCCAGCACAGCAACATTATATATGTAGTAACTACACGCATGTTGCCCGAGACATGCTGCAATTTGGTGTCAATGTCCTCGCCCAGGAACTTGGGGTCAGAGAACAGGGCTCACATCGCCGCTACAGCATGGGAAGCAATCCTGATGTTTCACTGGATATTCGCGACATGCTGGTGCGCCATGACCAACGCCATCGTGTCGTCATGGTAGGTGTCGTCAACCATCACATGCCCTTTATGCCGCACGACGCAGAAATCAGCGCTGATGACCTGGATATGCTGGTGGAAACTCCTGAAACGACGCACACCCTTTTTGCTCCTCCCAATATGAAAGTTGGCTTGGCTGATCACTTGATTGGGCTTTATGCCAGTACCCTGATTGAAGATGGTGGTACCTTGCAAATTGGCATAGGCTCACTCGGCGATGCCATCAGCAACGCATTGATCGTGCGCCATCGCCACCCTGAAACTTATCAAAACATGTTGAGTCATCTACCTTCAGGATCACTGCCTTTGCCGCAACAGACTCAACCCTTTACTGAAGGGCTTTATGGCTGCTCAGAAATGTTCGTCAATGGCTTTATGCAGCTGCATAAAGCCGGCATCCTGCATCGTAAAGTGTATCCTGACGTACGCTTGCAAGAGCTTTTTAATCGACGGCTGTTAAAACAAAGCATCGATATCCACACCCTGGATACCTTGATTGAAGAAGGGCTTATTCATGAATCTATTGATCCGGTTATGCTTGCCTGGTTACAACGCTATGGCGTACTCAACGAGAGTATATCCCTGGAAAAAGACCGTCTGATCATCCAGGGTCACCCTGAAACAAATAACCTTAAAAACCTGGCAACGCGCCAACGCTTGCAGGCATTTGGGCTAGGCCATCAATTCAGAGGTGGCGTATTTATGCATGGCGGGTTTTTCATCGGCCCAAGTGACTTTTATCAAGCCCTGCGCGACCTGTCAGAAGAAGATAGGTTTGGGATCCATATGGGGCGTATCAGCTTTATCAATCAGCTTTATGGCCAGGAACCCCTGGCGCGGGCTCAACGACAAAAAGCACGTTTTATAAATACCACCATGATGATGACCCTGCTCGGTGCAGCGGTATCCGATGGACTCGAGGACGGCCAGCTGATCAGCGGCGTCGGCGGACAGTACAACTTTGTCGCTATGTCTCATGCTCTGCCCGATTCGCGCTCCATTCTGATGCTACGAGCAGTCAGGGATACGGCTGATGGAGCACAATCCAACATCGTCTGGAACTATGGACATGTCACCATCCCACGACATCTGCGTGACCTGGTCATCACCGAATATGGCATTGCTGATATACGTGGTCAATCTGATCATCAAATCATTGAACGGCTGATTTGCATTGCGGATTCGCGTTTCCAGTTTGACCTTATGGAACAAGCCAAGCATGCCGGCAAGTTGCGCGCTGATTGGGAAGTTCCAGGGTGGGCCCGTGACAATCTCCCCGAGAGCCTGCGTCAACGCATGAAACCCTGGGCAAACACATCTACGCTACCTGACTTTCCCTTCGGCACCGATTTCACGGAGGATGAATTGCATATCGTGCATGCTCTGACCCAGCTCAAAGCCAGTACAGCCCATCCTCTGGATCTGGTTAAAACGCTTATGAGTTCCGTGTTTCGAACCGAGCCTGTTCCGGAACGGTACCTGGAACGCATGCAGCTTGATCACCCACAAAACTTAAAGCAGCGTTTGTTGCGACAGCTCTTTAGCGGTAATCTCTAATCCAAGCATGGTAAGGAAACCTGGCTTCTGGCCGATAACCTCCTTGCAGGCCGTCGATTTTTTCCAGGAGGACCAGGCATGCAGGTGACTCCAACCAGCTCCGGGCAGGTATCCCCTGCCGGGGGACTGAAACAGATTAATGCCACACCGCAACTGGCACTGCCAGGGCCCTTGGCTGCCACCGTATTAACCAGCTTTCCCGTTTCTGGTGTCGCTGAAAGCTATGCGGGGCAGTTACGCTTGGCGTTAACCAACGAGTTGCTCAACTACATTAGCCAGCAGTCCTTGCCTGTCGGTCAGAACATCACCTTGCAACCCACCAGCGAAGGCACGTATCGAGCTACGCCGCAGGCTGCTACGGCACCTCAATTACTCACGTCTCTGACGACTCAGACGTTGCGGGATTTATTACCCTTGACCCAAAGTGGTAGTTTTATTCAATTACTGGAAAGCCTGCGCTATCTGGTGACTGCGAACCAAACTCTGGAAGAGCCTATGCCCGAAGCATTTCAACGGGCAGCGAAAGCTCTTCTGCAGAATATCCCCCAAGTCAATGCATCGGCGCCTGCCGATGCTGTTCATGAATGGGTGCAACCTCAACTGACGCCCCCAGAATCGCTGTTAGGGCAGGGAAAATTGCCACCTCCTTCTTCACCTGACCTTATGCTGGCTAATCTTTTGCAGCAATTACCCATGAAAGAGCGTCCCGCACCCCTGCCTGCAAGATCATCCACATGGAATTCACTATCTGCAGAAGTTCCTGCCTCAGACACTTCATCGGCTCCTGGCACGTTAACACTCAACCGTTCAGCCCAGGCCGGCACCTCCCCAGCCTCGGAACACCCCACTGCCCCCCTGGTCTACGTTTTGCAACGCCCCCTCAGCACCAATCCTCCCCTGGCAGAGACAAGTGCTCCTGCCTACCCGCTGAGTGCTCAAATACCGGATGAATTCGCCGCTTTGCTTGAAACAGCCCTGCCACAGGATCCATCACCTAATCCGGAAGCAACCTCAACAACCGATCAAGGTACTCCCACGACACCACCCAAGGTGGTGGCAGAGTTTTCACTACCCTTGGCTCCCCCCAATGAACTAGGCAACACCCTGCATCAAGTGCACGAACTCATCCTTGCCACCCTAGCCAATCATCAAATGAACCGTGCCATCACCACCCTGCAGCATGCAGGGGTGGCTGCCCTACCCGCAACACTGCATTCCTTGCCCCAGGAAAACCAGCAGGTTCTTTTCATGAACACCATGCCTATTATGGTTGGTCAGCACTATCACGCGGTGGACCTGCAAATAGGTCAACGCGAAGCAACTCCTCAGGGGGGGCAATCTACCCACATGATCTGGATTATCAGCCTGGGTTTTGATCTGGAGGGGCTGGGCCGTATCGTTGCCAAAGGAGAGCTCCAGGGACGTTCCTTAGGCACCGACTTTTGGGCTGAAAATGAAATGACTCGATTGTTATTAGACCGAAGACTTCCTGATCTTGCCACGCAACTAAAATCGGTGGGATTGAACATCAGTCACCTCACCACGCACAGTGGGCTACCCGCAACGCCGCCTAGTGATCAACCGCCTCTCAGTCTGATTGACGTCTCAATCTAGGAGCCCAACCTATGGACGATGATAAAAAAGCTGTAGCGTTGTTCTATGATGGGTCTCAGGCGCCTGAAATTTCTGCCGTCGGCTCGCATGCCTTGGCCGATCGCATCATTTCACTGGCCAGGGAGCACAATATTCCAATTTATGAAAATGCCCCTCTGGTAGAGATGCTTGCTGAACAGCAATGGGGAGAACGTATACCGCCTGAGCTTTACCGTATTGTGGCTGAAATCATTGCCTTCGTTTATTTACTGCAAGGTCGACGTCCCCAAGGCTGGCAGGAACCACCGACCCACCGCGAGGTCACCCCGGTTGCCGACAGAATTCGGCCACCCACTCAACCAGATCATCAATAGCTTGTAGCTGCATGGCATTGTACATGGAGATACGTATGCCCCCGAGGGAACGATGTCCCTCCATGCCTATAAATCCAGCTTTTTGTGACAAATCTAAAAACTTCTGCTGCCATTCAGGGTGCCTGAAGTGGAACACGGCATTCATCTGTGATCGACATGATGGCTGGGCATGAATCTTGACGTCATCGCCTAGCCTCTCCAGAGCGTTATATATCTTGCTGGCTTTAGCTGCATTGATGGCTTGCATCTTATCCAGGCCACCGATTTCAAACCTGAGCCAGCGTAATACCAGCAAGACCACATAAATCGCGAATACCGGGGGCGTATTGAGGATAGAGCGGGCTTGCAGATGCTGACGATAATCAAGAAAATCAGGCAGATCCGTCTTAGTCTGATCCAACCAGCTTTTTCTCACCAAGGCGAGGGTCACGCCAGCTGGTCCCAGATTTTTTTGCGCATGTGCATAAACCAGAGCATAACGCTTCATATCAACCGGGCGGGACAAAAAATCTGAGGACATATCACAGACCCGAGGCACACTGTCCAGCCCTGGTATCTCATGAAACTGCAAACCTTCTACCGTCTCATTGGAAACATAGTGCAAATAAGGTGCACCCGGGTCATAAACCACCTCATGCTGTAGCGGCAAGTCACGGTAGCTGCGTGCATACCCGCTCCAGACTGTACGCATAGGACCTATCCTGGCGGCATGGGGCAGGGATTTATGGCTCCAATATCCTGTATCCAGATAATTGGCAGGCGATGTAGAGCCTGCCAAAAAGGTCATGGGTACCATGCTGAACTGCTGAGTCGCTCCCCCCTGCAGAAAGAGTACTGCAAAATCATCTTCCAGATTGAGGAGATACCGCACATGCGATTCCGCTTCAGCCACTACCTGGGCAAACCAGTCAGAACGATGACTCACTCCAAGCAGGGATATCCCCAATTCTGGAACCTGCAGAATAGCCTGCTGGACCTGCTGAAGCACGCTGGAGGGAAGTACGCCGGGCCCCCCGGAGAAATTATGTTCATCAAGAAACGCCATGGACATCCCCAGCATGCCTGACTAACGAAGCCACTACGGCCTCACGCAAATGTCCCATATACACCTGCTTATAGGGAAATAGTTCCACCGAATCCATGGCGTGCACGACCATCGCAGGATCTGCCTCGAAAAGCAATAAGCGACCATCCTGCAATTCAGCGACATCCAGCAGGACATAAGGCAGCCGCAACCGGTCAGCCATCTCATGCAGCGTCGAGCTGTGTTTCACTAAAAATTCAGGAAAAGTTTGCATCCAAGCCAGCTCCTGTGAGCGCTTAGCGGCATCTTCGTACATGCCTGCATTGACATAATGCACCATCCAATGCGATGACAGGGCGCGATGACAGGGCCAAGGCTCGCCGTCAATAAGTGCAAGTCGCATCTTGGCATACTGTCCCTGTCCATCGGCATAATCCACAAAAGGTGCCACGTAAAAAGTCTCGGCTCGAACCTTGTCTAAATATGTCGATAACTCCTCTTCCCGAAGCAAACGAGCCAGGTCGTGCCCGGCTTGTGAACCTAAAGGACGTATAATAAGAGGATAGGTTAATAGGGATGACTGTAGGCTATGACGCGAGTAGAGCTTGGTTACCGGAACCACCAAGCCTTCCACCCCCTGCAATAGCTCGGCCACATGATCCCGTGCCATACCTAGAACAGATTGAGGCGAGTTGATCACAGGCCTGGGCCAGGCCACCAGCAGATGCTCCAGCGCCTGCAGAAGTTCTTGACTGGCCGGTGACTCCGCGACCGCCATAAAAAGCACATCATGTTCAGGCACTTGCAAAGAACCCACCTGATCTGCCGTCACCAGAGTTTGAATAATCTCCACCGGAGCCTGCTCCAGCAAACACTCCAGGGGGGTATTCGCTGAGAGTTCCCCCGGCTGCATCAGCATCAGTACACGAAGGATCGGCGATAACGATGTGCCTCGAATTTTGTAATGCGTGCATAAGCTCATCGCCTGTTCCAGGAACTGTTGAGCCAGTTCGGCTTGACCCAAACACGATAAGGCGATAGAGGCATCGCGCCAGGAACCAGCATCTTCTGGGTACACCCTAACACGTTCCATCAATTCGCTGGCTTTGGCGACCAGATCTTCACCCGCCAGACTCATACGCAAAAATGGAGCCAAACCCAAGCAAACAGCACAATCCAGCAGCACTGGATCTGTTTTTACTTCCCCTCTTTGCAGAGCCCTCATGGGTATTATCGCAGCAGCGTCCATAACAGCTCGTCCTAAGACCTGAGTGCCCGTTGACTTTCAGCTTCGGCCTGGCGAGCCAGGGTTAACTGCCCCTGTGCTCTATAAGCCTGAGCCATGACCTCCCATAATTGTCCACGATCCTGTGCTGATCGAGCAAATAACAGGCCCCGCCGCGCCATATTGGCGGCAGATGCATACTGCTTCAAAGCTAGACGCAATTGCCCGAACCGCAAGTAGGGCAACGCTGATTGTGGTGCCACACGGATAGCTTGTTCTAGCACATGAGCTGCCTTGTACCATTTGCCTTGATGCTGATAGGTTTGTGCCCGCTTTAGCAACGATGCCAGTACTGGCGTGGTACTGCCATCAGCCAACCTCACCTGCGGCTGAGAGGCCCAAGTATAAACGGGAGCAGCGGGTACCGCTGGGGAGGAGGCCTGGGGTCTCGGCTGAGCCGGTACTGGCGGGTGTATATGGACCTCTGCGGCCATGGGAGGATTAGTGTGCTGAGTCCCTGGAACCGTTTTTTCAGGCACAGGCACCTGCGGTTTAACTGTCGGCTGCACCGCACAACCCGCTAGCACGCCTACCCCTCCCCACAAGACACCTAGCCACCACGTACGCATCCAAAGTCCCCAACATTCCAACTAGCGACCGAAAAAACCCTTGATCTTATCCAGCATATGATCCAGTACCGGAGATGCACCTGCTGCTTGACAGTCTAGCGTGCTCGTTGGCAAGGTGTCTTTAAAGAATGGCAACATCAAGGCTCCTGGACAGTTTTCAGTCGTGATGGCCTGATGCTCAGGGTCTACCCAAACCCAGGCTACGTTATCCGGCTGAGGCGTATCGATGGGGCGCGGATGCAGTTGACGCATCAAATCTATCCAGACCGGCAAGGCACCTGTAGCACCACTTAAGCCCGTAGGTTGATTATTATCATTGCCCAGCCAGACGACTGCCAGCTTATTGCCGGTTGCCCCAGCAAACCAGGCATCGCGTAAATCATTGGTGGTTCCTGTCTTACCCAGCATATCGGTATTTTGCGGCAAAGCAGCTGAAGCAGCCGCTGCCGTACCCGAGACCATCACCTGATGCATCGCCTGACGTAAAAGATAGACCGCACTGGCGTCCACGACCTGACGTACATCCAGATCATAACGGCTCAAGGGTTTTCCTTCTCCATCGACCACTTCCCTGATCGATCGCACAGGGGTCTCAAATCCATTAGAGACTAAAGTCTGGTACATACCGAGCACCTGCCAAGGCGTCAGGGTGATAGCCCCCAGCAATGTGGAGGGATAAGCTGGAATATCTTGTTGCAAACCTAAATTGTGTAAAGTCGTGATAACGGCAGGCAGTCCCACGCTCATCCCCAACCGAACGCTGGCCAAATTATACGAATGCGCCAATGCCTGTATCAGGGTGACCGATGCCGGAGCATCGGCCTCATAATTATGGGGTGACCAGGTGCTGCCGTTAGCCATCGCCAGCGTTAACGGGCTATTGTCGAGCAGCGTTGCCAGCGTATCATGGTGACTAGCCAGGGCAGTTAAGTAGATGGCTGGTTTTAGTAATGAACCTACCTGTCGCGAACTGTCGAGTGCCCGGTCATACCCCGTAAACTGCAAATCGCTGCCTCCCAACACGGCTAATAACTCCCCATTTTGAGGATTACTGACCAGCGCTGCGCCTTCGATTCGGGCAAGTCGTCGCCCTCTGGCTCGAAGTTGTTTAATCACCTGGTTCATCGCTGATTGAGCTGCATCCTGAACGCGAGGATCCAAGGTCGTAAAAATACGTAAACCCTGAGATTCCAGATCAGCATCTTTATAATCCTGATGCAATTGACGCCGAACCACATCCATAAAGGCGGGATACCATGTACCGCTGGCATTGGGATGACGAATCACGCTGATCGGCAGTTGCACATAGGTAGAGTACTGAGCACGACTGATAACCTGTTCGTTCAGCATATTGGCCAGCACGATATTGCGCCTTAACCTGGCCGCATGAGGATGCAAGCGTGGATCATAATGGGAAGGTCCCTTGACCATGCCCACCAGTAAGGCTATCTGCGGCAGATTCAAATCCTGTATAGGCTGTCCAAAATAGTACTGTGCAGCTAACCCGAATCCATGTATAGAATGCTGTCCAGCTTGCCCCAGACTCACTTCATTGAGGTAGGTTTGCAATATTTCTTGCTTGCTGTAATGCAACTCCAGCAACAGAGCCATGGCCATTTCTTGCAATTTACGCCTCAGCGTGCGCTCATCACTAAGATAAAAATTTTTGACCAATTGCTGCGTCAGCGTACTACCACCCTGCCTTAATTGTCCGTGCAATAAGTCTACGGTCACGGCTCGCAAAGTTCCTCGCACCGACACACCGTGATGATGATAAAAATTGCGATCCTCGGTGGCTAAGAGCGCAGGGATAAGCCCCTGAGGAGCATCTTTCAACTGCATGAGAATACGGTCTTCATTTTGTTGCGGATAAATACCACCAATGATCATGGGATCCATACGCACCAAGGTCTGATCAGAAACCGTGCTAGCCAGGGACGCAATCCCGGTGGCACTCCACTGAACACGCACGACCTGTTCAGGTACTGGTTCATCCGGAAAGAGGAACCCTCGAAGATGGATGATGAGCTGATTGGCCGATGCGACATAAGTTCCTGGTGTTGCCGCGGTTCCTGACTGGTAATGCAGGCGATTTAATTCGCCAAGCACGTCCTGCTGTGTCAACTCGCTCCCTACATACAATTCCATGGGACGGGCATAAACTTTGGCAGGCAAGGCCCATCGGTGCCCTTCAAACTTGGCCCTGACAACAGCATCCAAATGCCACAAATAGACACCCAAGCCACCCAGCATCACCATGATCAGCAGCAGAGGAATCAGTGCGAGGACCAGCAAACCTTGCTCTTTAGATTTTAAAAATTTATCGACCACCTGACACGCTCGACATCCTCACGGGTTGTACATGGCTATCATTGTCGCACGTCCCAGCCCTGAGTGTTAAACTCAACATCCAATCTTGCTGGCAGGTTCGCAACATGTCCACCTTTGATGTTTATGCTTTGGGTAACGCATTAGTCGATCGAGAATACCGGGTTAGTGATAATTTCTTAAGCGAGCATGGTATTCAAAAAGGCATGATGACCTTGATCGACGAGGCTCAACGTCATCAATTACTTCAAGCACTGGACCGCGAATTTGGCTGTATCAAGCAGGCCAGCGGTGGTTCAGCAGCCAACTCCATCATCGCTGTCGCCGCCCTGGGAGGGCGTGCTTTTTATGCCTGTCGGGTGGCCGCAGACGCTCATGGTGATTTTTATGCGGCTGACTTGCAAGCCGCAGGTGTCTACAGCAACCTGGATCACCAACGCCCTGAGGGGCATACGGGGACCTGTCTGGTCATGGTGACTGAGGATGCTGAACGCACCATGCATACCCATTTAGGGATTACCGCTGACGTTTCAGAAGAAGATGTCGTGATCGATGCCTTGCAGGC
The DNA here is from genome assembly GCA_021804355.1 of Pseudomonadota bacterium. GTDB lineage: Bacteria > Pseudomonadota > Gammaproteobacteria > Pseudomonadales > Moraxellaceae > JABEVH01. Next base: position 37,341 of record JAJZHP010000005.1, read on the forward strand.
ATCACAATGGCTTTACCTAGAAGGGTATCTAGCCCCTTCAAGTTCTGCGCGCCAAGCTGTAGGGCATGCCAGGCAACTGGCCAGAAAGTCTGGAGTCAAAATAGCCTTGACCTGCTCAGACCCTTCCATGGTCACCTACTTTCGCGATTCCTTACTGGGCATGATAGATGATGGTGTTGATATTCTTTTTTGCAACGAGGAAGAAGCCTTGGGTTTAAGCGGCTGCAGCGATCTTGAATCAGCATTAGAGCCGCTGAGTTCTCATAGCCATGAGATCGTGGTGACGCGAGGCCGTGAAGGGGCGCTTGTTCTTCATCAAGGTCAGCGCATTCATATACCCGCCTTTGTCGTCTCCCCCATTGATACCAATGGCGCAGGCGATATGTTTGCTGGTTGCTATCTTTTTGGTCGCTGCCGAGGCATGTCGCCTCATGAAGCGGGACTTCTGGCCAGCCGTGCCAGCGCAGAAGTCGTTTGTCAATTTGGCCCCAGACTGCCCCTCCATCGCTATGTCGAACTGCTGGAAGAGCATCGCGCGAGCTTAGTCTGAGAAAAATAAGACCTTACTGAGCCCAGCGCAACACAGCCTGGGCCACTCGTTCACCTAGCAATGCTGAGGTCTTAAGATCCCCTGCACTAGGAGATTCTTCGACCGATGCATCTGAAGGAGAGATCGTCATCACGCCTCCAAAACCTGCCGTCCAGTTAACATCCGATGAAGTATGCGCCTTGGTATTGGAAGGCATCAGGCCAGTACCTACCCAAACTTGGCCATGCTGCTGAGATAAGGTCCAGAAGTAATTGATTGTGGCATATTTATCGCCATTGGTAGATGCTGAATTGGTAAATCCCGCAGCCAACTTATCCTTCCAGGCCTGGCTGAACCAGGGTTTTGAACTTGCATCCGCAAATTTCTTAAATTGCCAGGCCGGACCGCCCATATACGTAGGACTACCATAGATGATGGCATCTGCGGCCTGTAGACTTTGCCAATCTGCCTCACTTAACTGCCCTTCTGCATCGATGCGATGCAGGCTAACTTCAGTTCCGGTCACCGCCGCTGCACCGGCAGCTACGGATTCAGCAACTTTGACGGTATGTCCATAACCGCTGAAATACACAATGGCAACTTTACTCATGATTGGCTACTCCTCAGTGGTAATTAACTAATGGGGCTGAAATGAATGAACTCAGATCATACTCTGACTTTAACGGGTATTAAGCCTAGGACCTAGCCCCTCATCTGCAACTGATTTTTGCAATGGAGGAGCTAATCAGCCATTATTAGCACGTTTGTAATCCTTAGGACACCATATGCATAACTTTACCCCTCTCACCGGCATCATCGGTGGATTGCTGATCGGTTTAGCCTCCACCCTGTTGCTTGGGCTTAATGGTCGCATAGCAGGCATCAGTCATATCGCAGGGCATATCCTGACCGCCCCGACAGGGGATCGGGGATGGCGCTTTATGTTTGTCATCGGGCTGCTCGCAGGGGCTTTGCTCTATTTTCATTTCGGAGGTCACCCGCCCCTAGAACGCAAGGGCATGCCCATGGGCTTGCTCGCCTTGTCGGGGCTGCTGGTGGGTTTCGGCACCTCACTGGCCAATGGCTGCACCAGCGGCCACGGTGTCTGCGGACTGGCTCGACTTTCCCCACGCTCAGTCGTAGCCACCCTGGTTTTTCTTATCACCGGCATCTTCAGTGCGGTGATCTTCCATGGCCTGTTGGGATTAGCCTAATGTTGCAAGCTCTTGTCAGCCTCATAAGCGGCACTCTGTTCGGTTTAGGACTGGCCATCTCTGGCATGATTTATCCACAGAAAGTTACCGCGTTTCTCAATATCATAGGCCCCTGGGACGCCACCTTGATCACGGTACTCGGCGGCGCCACCGGCTTGTGCCTGATCACTTTCCCCTGGATTCTCAGACATAAACATCCTGCGCTGGCTACCTATTTTGCCCTGCCACGACAACACCACATCAGTAAACCCCTTATTATAGGATCACTGTTATTTGGCTTAGGATGGGGCATCAGCGGCTATTGCCCTGGACCAGCCATAGCCAGACTCAGCTTCCCTGACAGAGAGTCCATCCTCTTTGTCTCATGCATGTTACTGGGCAGCTGGTTACAACAACGCTGGGCACGGCACCAGCAGCTACCTGCCGCAGATGACTAGGATTTAGCCAGGTCTAATTCCTGAATTTGCGTACCATGGACTCGAAGGCTGAGCGGAGATGAAGCGCCCTCTTCTCTTGCCACGGCAAATTGCCCGGGAAGCACCATATGCAAAGCAAACTTGCGATACTCCGCACCCACGTTTTGGTCGAGAAAAACCAACTCAATACTGCCCTGTTCGCGTTTGAGAAACTCCCTCACAGCATCCATGCCCACGCCACGGCCTGAAACTTCTGTCAAACGATCTGCCGTAGAAAATCCCGCCTTGAAAATCAGATCAGCGACATCCTCATCCGTGGTAGGTTCATGGGCTAATAGCCATCCTTTGCTCACAGCTTTGCTACGAATTTTAGCTAAGGCCAACCCTCGACCGTCGTCCGAGAAGACCCTCAACGAAACAGAATCGCCCCCAAGATGCGTATTCCACTGATTCCTGCCACCTATTCCATTTGAAGGTTGCCACCTAATCCACGCAAGTCTGCCACCTTTTCGGAGCGTAGCGACGCGGTTTTTTATTCTTACTCTGATTCCTGTATTGGCGTCAATTTTGATTTGCGTTTTCGCATCGATTCTCCTTTCAAATTGATCTTATAGGCGTTATGTACCAGACGATCCAGGATGGCATCTGCTAAGGTCGGGTCGTTGATAGTTTCATGCCAACGCTCTGTAGGAATCTGACTGGTGACGATGGTAGATCGTCGACCATGGCGGTCTTCAAGGATTTCCAGCATGTCACGGCGTTGATCCTCGGTGAAAGGGACTAGACCCCAGTCATCCAAGATAATGACATCTGTTCGTGACAAGGTAGCTAGTAGTTTGGGATAACGTCCATCAGCTTTGGCTAGAGCTAGTTCCTGGAATAGTCGGGGCATACGTAAGTAGTGGGCCCGATATCCGTCACGGCAAGCCTTATGCGTTAATGCGCAAGCGATCCATGATTTACCCACGCCCGTTGGGCCCGTAATCAGTAGATTGAGATGGTTCGCTACCCACTGACAACTGGCAAGGGAAGCTATGACAGTTTTGTCCAGGCCGCGCGGTTGACGGTAGTCAATGTCTTCGAGGGCAGCGCTGTGGCGCAATTTGGCTTCTCGTAGTCGCAGCGCCAGACCGCGATTCTCGCGCTCGGTGATCTCCCGATCAACCAGCAGCCCTAAACGCTCTTCAAAACTCAGGGTGTTAATTTCTGCCAGCTCATTCTGCTCTAGCAATGCCTTATGCATGCCGATGAGTCTAAGCTGAGTGAGTTTTTCCACCGTGGGATGATAAAGCATGGTCAATCTCCTAGAGGGTTAATGGTAATACTCAGGGCCACGGATGTTATCGTGCTCTAAGGTGAGGGTCTGGGTTACTGAACTCGGCAGGGGCGCACTATCGAGTCCTTTTTTGAGGATCGACTCGATACTTTTATACCCGCAGGCAGAGAGCGCTACCGCACGACGACAGGCAGCTTCAAGTCGCTCATCACCGTAGTGTTTGCCTAATCGCATGATACCTAGGCAAGGTCGAAAGCCGTGTTGTGGATGGGGGCGCGATGTCATGATGGTATCTACCACTTTTGCCGTGGCAGGGCCGGTTTTAGTCGCCCAACCTACCAGTCGCTCAGGCGTCCAGTCGAGGTGTTTCTGGTGGGCTCGTGGCATATGTTCCCGCACCGTGGTATGCCTGCCCTCCAACATGGAGCGCAGATGGCTAGCAATACGTTTACCCTGATACAAAACCTCGATAAGGTTAGGGGTAATTCGAGCCTCCAGGGTTTGGCGCACATATGGGTAAGGCACTGAGTAATAATGGCCGCAGACCTCTACGTGATAATCGATGTGGACACGTACCTTTTTCCATTCAGCCACCTCATGCGGTATGACGGGCAGCGGCCTAAGTGCTGGCTGATCAAGTTGCGTGAACATGGATTGGCGTGAGCCTGGCAGCTTCTTGAATGGGCGATTGTTCAGGAGTTTCAATAACGATTGGATAGCCTGATTGAGTTCACTGAGGCTAAAGAAAGTCTGATGGCGTAGACGTGCCAAAATCCAGCGCTCAACCAGAAGCACTCCAGCTTCTGCTTTGGCCTTATCCCGTGGCTTGTAAGGTCGTGCTGGCACAACAGCCACACCATAATGACGCGCCATCTCCTGGTAACTCGGGTTAAGGTCGGGTTCATAGCGATGAGCTTTGGTTACCGCCGATTTCAAATTGTCGGGGACCACAATCTCCGGCACACCTTCCATATAACTGAAGGCTCGCATGTGCGAGCTAATCCAGTCGGGAATCTGCTGACTCCAGGTTGCTTCGGCATAGGTGTAATTAGAAGCCCCCAGCACGGCAACAAAGATTTGTGCCTGACGGACCTCGCCACTGTGAGGATTGACGACCCCCACAGTCTGACCCGCATAATCCACGAACAGTTTCTCGCCAGCACGGTGAACCTGACGTAACGGCAAATCAACCCGGTGAGCCCAGGCACGATACTGCTGACAAAACCAGCTGTACTGATAACAACTTAGATCACCTGCCTGATACTCTTCCCAAAGCAGAAATAGCGTCACACCTTTGCGTGTGAGTTCCTGGTGTACCACCGACCAATCAGGCAGCGGGCGGGACGCCTCCGGGACCTTCAGGGGTAATAAAAACAGCATGCTCTCCAATCGTGCGTCATCAACCTCCTCTGGTAATGGCCAAGACAACCCAGCAGTAGTGGCACGGCGTACATAGTCGGCCACGGTAGGACGTGAAACAGCGCAAGTCATCGAGATCTTGCGATCACTCAGTCCGCAAGCCCATTTTAATCGCAATATTTCTTTTATATTTCGCATGGACAACCTCTCTGCCGGCATCACCGCACTCCTCAAATTTGAGAAAGGGGTAGATTACCGTTGGTTATCCGCGTTACGTAGCACCGAACCCGACTAGGGGTGGCAGGATTGGCCTGGAATAGGTGGCAGCCTTCCCGTGGAATCAGTGGCAGCCTTCAAATGGAATGGGTGGCAGCTTTCGCGTGGAATCAGTGGCAAGATTGCCGTGGAATACGCACCCAAGATCCCCATCTTGCGAACAGCCAATGGACGAGAGCTACTAGCACAACCCTCAGTGTGATCTGATTAGTGATAAAAACCGGTAAAGATTCTCTTTCGATTTTCAGGTTACGCAACTTGGTATCAATGGGCATGGATTTCTTCCTTTTAGGCAAGAAATACCACACTGAGCAACAGCGCCCATTCATCTAGGTAAGCAATCGCGTAGCTTCGCCCAGCTTGGATAACTGCGAGACAGCCTTCTTATCGAAGGACACGAAGGTTTCGCCGCCCAGCCATTTGCCTTCGTACGCCATGATGCCATCAGCAAAATCACCTCCGGCTTCCAGCAGCGCAAGGCCGGCCTCTACAGCAGGTCGGTTCATAACAACGTTGCCTGCATCAAGCAGCGCCCGGATAGCAATTGATACGTCCTCTTTCGCCAGCTTAGCTCCCTGCCGCAGTATCCAGACCAGTTCGCACAGCGACGGTAACGACACGGCAATCAGCGTCGCTTCCTTGAGCAAATCACGAGCCTTACGGCATTGCACGGCGTCGTCTTGCAGTATCGCGCGAGCTAGCACATTGGTATCAGCGGTGATCTTCATTTGCCGTCCAATTGCCCCGCCCAGCCAGCCGCCGCAATATCGTTCATTTCTTCAATAGTTAGCGACTTTTGCAGCTTCACCTTGCCGTCCAGCGAATGAAAAAAACCGTCAATCGATCCACTTGGCCGCGCCGCTCGTACCTTCAGTTCGCCGCCCGGCAGTTTTTCAAACTCAACCCTCTCCCCCGGCTTAATACCGAGATGCTGTAACAAGTCCCGTTTCAGCGTAACCTGCCCTTTCACTGTGACCGCAAGTGATGCCATCAAAGCCTCCTTAGCTTTGCCCTAACTTAATGTAAGGTGTTTTTTAATTACCGTCAAGATAAGGCATCTAGGCAAGACTGCTAAGCGTTCGAGGATCATTCCCCAACGAGCAGGCCGTGGAACTGAACGATGAGTAGGCCGTGCAACGTGCTGGGTATATGGCACTAGAAACGATTGACACACCCTTGCCATATCGTTGAAAGGTAAGCATCCAGCGAAGACACCTCGACTGCACGCACACCCAGCGATAGCTTTCGTGCGGCAACAGCTCGTGAGTTCCTTGACTTTTTCCCGGCCGCCCCAGCTTCTGATGATCGGCAAGCCTAGCTGCCGTATCGCTGAAAAGAATGGGGTCTATCAAAGATCCTGTAAGGATGGAAACGGCAGGGTTTTACGTACAAACTGACAAAAAGTCTTTGCAAGACAATTGCTTACAATTAACAGCACTGCCAATGCCATGAAAATACCACGTTCAGTATATTTCATGTCACGCTCAACTCTTGGGACAACTCTGGATGCTTGATGATCAGCCGAAGCAGGCACAGCACTCCTCCTGGAGGCGCAAACCGTCCTTGCTCCCAATCACGCAACGTCGCCATAGGGGTTTTGATGCACTCAGCGAAGGCGGATTGCGTCAGCCCCGACTTCTCCCGCGCTTGACGCACAATTATTTGCTCAGGCGTTGTGACACGCCCAATCCCTGCCTTTGCTTCCGCGAGCGCCTGACGCAGGTCTGGTAGAGTTTCACCGGCATCGGCCTCAATAGCCGTTGCCACCTTCTCAACGTCGATTTTCTTGATGCCCATGTCACATCACCTTTTTGATTTCAGCGGGAAGCATGTTGGCACGTTCGGCTTTGGCATACGCCGCAACCAGCAGCACCATCCGTCGTACCATTAGAAAAGCGTACTAGCCGGTGCTTGAAGATGCCAGCCAATGCTAGACATCAAATCACTCCCACTCAATTATCAATGAGCCGCAAATTACCAATATCGGCGCGGCCTTTGAGGCCATCAGACCAGACAATGCCATAAAAAATACCATGTTCATTCGATAGTAAGAATTCGCAACCAACATTCGGCCCCATCAAGCGTGGTCAGCCTCTTATTCCCAGGCTCCCGCCCTCCTCGCTCAATCACGGACCAACGGCCACTGACGCGCAGTGTGGACCAAGGCCAGCATCCAAACGGTTTCGCCGCTGATTTCGTACACCAAGCGATAGCTTTCATGCGGCACCAGCTCGCGGGTTCCTTGAATCTTTCCCGGCCGCCCCAGCTTCGGGTGATCGGCAAGCCTAGCTGCCGCATCACTGAAAAGCTCATCCATACGGGCCGCCGCTCGCGGATTGTCGGCCGCGATGTAGTCCCAAACGTCAGCGCGATCCTGCAGCGCTTCAGGCGTCCAAATAACCCTCACGCCTGGTTCGCCACGGCAGCACGCCGAGCAGCGAACGTGGCTTCAACCTCATCATTGGAGTGACCAACACCAGCGCGCATTGAAGCACGACCAGCCTCAACCTTGCGACCCAGGAACTCGTCATATTCCCGACTCTCCCGCTGACGCTGAACGAATTCGCGCATCAACTCACGCAGGACTTGCGAAGCCGGCCTGTGGGCAGCCTCCGCTTCGGCCATGAACTCGGCGCGCAACTCAGGCTCCAGCTTCATCGTGAAAACAGCTTCTTTGGACATGATGCACCTCATCAAATGTACTTCCAAAGTATATACGTTTTCAGTACCATCAGCAACTGCGCACGATGCTGGCCGAGGCACTAACAACCCATGTCATTGCGATAATTAACGAAACTGACCATTGACTTTCATCATGACTACCCCCCATCTGTTACATTTTACTTGTCAATTCTGAAAAACAACGAAAACTAGTCTACCGGGGGCATTAATGAGCACAGTTGATGACGGGTACTTGCAGCAACTTGATGAATTTTTGAGCAGGCCAAACCAAATGTGGCTGCTTGGCGCTGGTGTTAGCCGCGACGCAGGGATACCTTGTCATCAGCAACTCGAAACTCCATGAATACCAGCAGATTGAAATTCCTGTTTTTATCGGTAGTGCTGCCTGATGGGTTGAGATTTTTTGCGTAGTATCACAAGCTGACTCAGGCATCTTCTTCAAG
>JAJZHP010000171.1 GCA_021804355.1 Pseudomonadota bacterium
CCACCACCTTCAGGTACTACCCAGGTAATATTTTGGGCAGGATCTTTGATGTCGCAGGTTTTGCAGTGTACGCAATTTTGTGCATTGATCTGGAATCGGTCACTGCCATCTGCATTCTGCATGACTTCATAAACCCCTGCAGGGCAGTAGCGTTGAGCAGGTTCAGCATAGAGGGGCAGATTCTTCTTGATGGGTACATCCGGATTCTTAAGTGTCAAATGACAAGGCTGATCTTCTTCGTGATTGGTATTGGATAAAAATACCGATGAGAGTTTATCAAAACTGATTTTCCCATCGGGCTTGGGGTAGGTAATCATCGGGCTTTGTGCAGCCAAGTCCAGGCAGGCATGGTCAGGTGTATTATCGTGCAAAGTGAGAGGCAATTTACCCTTGAACCAATTTTGGTCGATAAAGTTGAAAGCTGCACCCATGAAGGTTCCCATACGATGCATGGCGGGACCAAAGTTGCGCGATCCATGGAGTTCTTCAAATAGCCAGGATGCCCTAAATTCGGCTTCATAACTGAGTTCACGCGGAGGGGTATCGCTGCGCAAGGCCTTGGCAATCGCTTCAGCGCAAAGCATGCCAGACTTCATGGCGGTATGACTGCCTTTGATCTTGGAGAAGTTTAGAAAACCTGCGTCATCGCCGATCAAGCAGCCGCCCGGAAAGCCCGTGCGAGGCAGTGAGTTAAGCCCTCCTTTGGTGATGGCACGAGCGCCATAGGCAACACGCTTGCCCCCTTCCAGGTGTTTACGGATAGCGGGGTGCTGCTTCCAGCGTTGCATCTCATCAAAAGGGGACAGGTAAGGGTTGTGATAGGAAAGGTCGACGATCAAGCCCATGGCCACCTGATGGTTCTCGGCATGATAGAGGAAAAAACCACCGGAACTTCCTGAGGCGGAGAGTGGCCAGCCGGCTCCATGGATGACCAGTCCAGGCTGATGTTTGGCAGGATCGATGTCCCAGAGCTCTTTAATGCCAAGGCCATAATGCTGGGGATCAGCATCACGGTCCAAATCAAATTTCTTGATCAGTTGTTTGCCTAAATGCCCACGGCATCCCTCAGCAAACAAGGTATATTTGGCGTGTAGTTCATAGCCGGGAGTAAATGAGTGTTTGTGCTCTCCTGTACGGGATACGCCCATATCCCCCGTGGCCACACCTTTCACGGCACCCTGTTCGTCGAAGAGGACTTCGCTGGCGGCAAAACCGGGAAAGAGATTGACTTCGAGGGCTTCAGCTTGTTCAGCCAGCCAACGAACCACATTGCCCAAGCTGACGATGTAGTTGCCATCATTGTGCATGGGGCGGGGTACGGCCCAGTGTGGAGTCGTGATGGCCTTTTGATCATTCAGCAGAAAAAGTATCTCGTCGTGAGTAACCGGAGTATTCAGTGGAGCTGACCGTTCTTTCCAGTCGGGAAAGAGTTCCTGCAAAGCGCGTGGCTCAAGGACTGCTCCAGATAGAATATGGGCTCCAAATTCAGATCCTTTTTCTACCACACACACTGAAATTTCCTGTCCTGTTTCTTGGCTGAGTTGACGCAAGCGTATGGCTGCAGACAAGCCAGCAGGCCCACCACCGACAATAACGACATCAAACTCCATTGACTCTCTTTCCACGAGGATCTCCTAACAACATGACCAATCAGGCCCAGGATTAATCGGGTGAGGTAGGCGAGACCTCATTCACGCGGTAGTATAAGGGTATTGTCCCTCCAAACCAATTGCCTGACTGACTGGTCAAGCATTTGTGTTAGGTCAACATGGCAATTTATGAGGTGATGGCCGTGTCCGTACATGATCTTGCTCATCAACTAGGTCAATACGCCGCTCTAAATCCACAGGGTTTGCCCCCGGTGCATTTATGGGATCCTCCGTTTTGTGGTGATATGGATCTGCGCATTGCCCGCGATGGGCAGTGGTACTATATGGGGTCGCCAATTCGTCGCCTGCCTTTGGTTAAGCTTTTTTCACGAGTCCTAAAACGAGGCGATGACGGTGAATACTATCTGGTGACGCCGGTTGAGAAATTGCGGATTCAGGTCGAGGATGCACCGTTTGTCGTTTCTTTAGTGGATAGAGTGTTCATCGACGGGCGACAGGATCTGATCATGACCACCTTAACAGAAGAAGTTTTCAAGGTTGATGAAAATCATCAAATTTGGGTTGATATTGATCCCATCTCCGGTGAACCATCGCCATATGTGCATGTCAGGTCGCGTTTGCATGCGCGTATTGGACGTAATCCCTTCTATCAATTAGTCGCTTGGGGTGAGGAAAAAGAACATATTTCTTTGCCAAATCGTCGAATTCTTGACGTTAGCAGTGCGGGCATCGATTTCCTTATAGCGGAATATCCTGTAGAGCCCGAATAAGTAATACTTTGGTTAAGTGTGACACAATTTTGACATTTGCGTTTCAGCGCACAACAACTATTGTCTTGAGATGTCTTTAAGATTCTGTGGCTACCAAACATGGGTGCATCTCGTCCAAGTCAACCTAAGTCTGCTCATACGGTAGCGTGGGTCAGCGTGCCTTTGCTCAGTGTGCATAAGAACTCTGGTTTGAGTACCAAACAGGTCAACAGGTTTTTGGCTTTCCAAGGGTTATTGAATGATGAACTTGCTCGGCATGCCTGCATCATGGAAAATCCCGTATTGAATTTGCTCGAGACCGAGACCGGTATTCAGCGTTTGATTCCATGGTTGCTGCCGCAGTGGGCTCTGGTCATGAGTCAGTTGATGCTGGCTCGGCAGCAGCTCATGATAGAGCTTCTGGGCGATACGCCTTGGGCCAGGTTGACTGAAGTTCCGGTGATGACGGTGCGCAGGCAAGTTCGTTATGACGGTGATGGCCGTGGTTTTTGGCAAGAGCCTTCCTCAAATCCTAACCCTGCAGAACTGTTATTGCGTACCACGGAGCAGGTTCATGGCTGGTGGGAAGCCTGTCAGAGTTTATTGCCTGAGTTAGGCGTTTTGATGC
>JAJZHP010000079.1 GCA_021804355.1 Pseudomonadota bacterium
AAGTCGTGGTGGTGGTAATTCCATCTCTGCGCTCTGGTCGTTGACCCAAGAAACCCCCGCTACAACGTTGCAAGGCGTTTAGCGGTGGGAGACTTCATTAACTGCATCCTTTGACGGAGCTTTCAGACGAAATGTTCAAGTCAAAACCTGGATGGATACCTTGCAATGAGGACTCGTAAAATGGATGATGCGAAAAATTAATAGGCACCAGGGCGGGGGGGTGGGTGTCAATCAGGGCGGAGTTGTTTACGTGGATCAGATGGCTTCAGGCATGGCTACGTTGATTCCAGTTCGTTTATTGGGGATGACTAAGGCTTTAGTCGCCAACGTTCTAAATGCCTGATCAGACCTTGCAAAAGGAGGCGCAGTTGAAGACTCCATCGTTGTGGTCTGAAAACCTCAATCTGGCTGGATTCTGAAAAGTCCTGAATCAGCATGTTTTGTACCGAGGACGCCAGTTGAGGATCGTAAAACTCCTGGTTGGCTTCCAGGTTCCAGAACATGCCCCAGCGGTCCAGATTACTCGATCCGACAGAAACCCAGTTATCGCAGAGCATGACCTTCATATGCAAAAAACGGGGCTGGTATTCGTATATCTTGATGCCATGATGTAGCAGTCGGGGGTAGAAGCCCTGACTAAATAACCTCAACCAGGGATGGTCTGAGTGCTCGCCCGGGATGAGTAGCCTTACATCTACACCGCGCTGCACAGCGCGGCGCAGGGCTTTTCGTAAACGCCGGGGAGGAATGAAGTAGGGTGTTGCCAGCCAGATACGCTCCTTGGCGTGGCGCATGGCCACAACGAGATGTGCTTGTATACGTCCCGGAAAGTCAGCCTGACTGGCGTTAATACGACTGCGCGTGGTGTGCCCTGCATAGGATTTGGCAGCAGTTAAAACAGGGTGGGTAAGGTTATGACGCCATACATTGAGAAATAGCAGTTCCCAATCCAGGGCAACCGGACCATGAACTGCCACCAGGGTTTCTCGCCAGTGGGCGTGATTAAGTTCTGGAGAAAAATCATCGCTAAATCCAGTGCCACCAATATAAACCGTATCTTCATCGATCAGGATAAGTTTGCGATGATCACGCAGAAAATTAGTTAAGGGCCTGCGTAGCTGCCGCGGGTTGTAGCAGGCTAATTGCACGCCCGCCTGCATCAATCGTTGCTGATCAGCTTCATGAAAGTCACGACTGCCTACGTCATCGTAGCATAAACGTACATCTACCCCGCGCAAGGCGGCATCACACCAGACTTTAATAAAGCGCTGAAGCAGCTTGCCTGAGGCTACTAAGTAGATTTCAATCCAGATGCGATGCTTCGCCAATTCCATGCTTCTAAGCATAGGCGGAAAAAATTGATCACCATTAATCAAGAGTTCCACGGTATGGCCGGTACGCCAAGGGAACTCTTGTGTGGTCTGTGCCAGCAGAGGAGGTAGCCGTCGAGGTTTATTCATGTGGCATGGGCATGCTCATGTCCATGCCAGGCATGGATGTCATAGGGTGATGCATGGGCCGGGCTCCGTACCATGTCCAGAGGCCTAGAAAAATCAAAAGAAGCCCGGCTACCTGACGGATAGAAAAGCGTTGCATGGCATAGGTTAGCTGGCCAGCCAGGGCTCCTGACAGCATCATGGTGGGCAGGGTCCCTAGGCCAAAAGCCAGCATGGATAAGCCTGATGCCAAGGGTTGAGCCTGCACAGCGCTGACCGCAAGGGCTGAGTAGACCATGCCACAGGGCAACCATCCCCAGATCAGTCCAGCCAGGATGGCCTGACCAGGGTTTCGTATAGGTAGCAACTTCCGGGTAATGGGGCTGATATGGCGCCACAGAGGTTGTCCTAATCGCTCCAGGTAGGTTAACCCTAACCACCAGCCTGTCACATAGAGCCCCATGAGGACCATGAATAATCCAGCCAGCAGTCGAGGCCATCGCCAGAAGCTGGCGGGCGGCATCAGTGTCATGGTGAGCCAGCCTGCCAGTATACCGAGGATGCCATAGGTCAGCAGGCGACCCAGGTTGTAGCTGAGAACGAGAGCCAAGCGCTTTCCAGAGCGTTCCTGTTGTATGCCCAGGCCCAAGGCAGTCACGATGCCACCACACATACCAACACAATGACCTGAACCTAAAAAACCCACGGTGACGTTGCTGATCAGTATGGCGGTATTAATGATCATGGGAAGTGTCGGTAGGTTCAGTGATGGAGGCGTTCTTCCGAGCAACTTTTCGTTTTTGATCCTGATCATCATAGATAACGCGCCAGGAGGCGCCATCAAGATCATCATACTGACCACTATTAATCGCCCAGATCAAGGCCCAAACAGCAAAGCCCAAGACGATGAGACTAATTGGAATCAAAAAATAAATAGCACCCATGACGCATCCTGTTTGATGATGCTGCCATCATAACGCTGAGTTCTGCTCAGTCTCAAATAAAGTCTAGAAAAACCTCAGCCAGCAGAGGATCAAACTGTTTGCCTGCTTGTGATTTTATATAAGCACGAGCTTCTTCAGGCAACCATGCTTTTTTATAGGCACGCTGGTTGATCAATGCCTCAAAAACATCAAACAGAGCAGCTATCCGGGCAGACAAAGGAATGTCCGTGCCCTGGAGACCCTGAGGATAGCCTTTGCCATCGAAGTGTTCGTGGTGACCATAGGCGATCTCGGAGGCAATCGTCAGAAAGCCACTCTCATCGCCCAGATGAGAGGCAGCACTGAGTAATTGCTGACCACGTTGCACATGGCTTTGCATGAGCTTGCGTTCATCCACCGTGAGCGGGCCTGCTTTATGCTGGAATTCAGCATTCATCGCAAGTTTGCCAAGATCATGCAGCATATAAGCCATACCAATTTGCTGCACAAATAAAGGTGTAATCGCTTCAGCATAAATCCCACGTTGCTTGACAGCGAGAGCAAACTCTTCGATTTTTTGACGTAAGGCTACTAACGGTTGAAATTGCGGATGTTGGTTGTTCTCAGCCAAGCCTGAAAGCAGGGTGACCGCTGTCATTTGAGATCCCTGCAACTTGCCATTAAGCCATAAGTTGTCAAAGGCCAAGGACATACGGTCACAAAACACTTCCAACAGGCTGCGCTCAACATCACTTAAGGGTAAGGAGGGGCTCAGGTAGATAATAAATTCACGATTTTGTTGCACAGCCACATAAAGCACATCGTTGGGATGTTCATAAACATGGCTTTGCGTGGCTAAAGCCTTTTCGATCAGGGGTAGGGTTGCATGATCAGCTGGCAGAAAATCCAGATCTGCCAGATTCTCAAAAGAACCTGTACAAGCAATGACTTGAAGCTGTTGAGGCTTAGGTTCATGGGCATGATAGACAATGCAAATGGAGCCTTCTAAGCCGATATTCAGCAAAGCATTGATTTGTTTGAGCAGGCCTGAAGAAAAGTCGCGTAAAGATTCGATATGATAAAGGTTCGAAGAAGCTTTGATGATCTTGTGCAAACCCTGCCGATGATTTTCCAGCGCAAACAGGCTTTCGTAGGAGCGCAGGGATGAAATCACGGTCGTAAAAAGTTTTTGTGTCGTCAGTTCGGTTTTTGCCTTGTAATCGTTAATGTCATAATTAACGATGACTTCCTGCTCAGGTGCCTGACCAGGTTGGCCGGTACGCAGCACGATACGGATCAAGGCATTGCCAAGTTCCTGACGGATACGGTGCACCAAGCGCAGGCCCGCATCATCAGTTTCCATGACCACATCAAGTAAAAGTACCGCGATATCATGATGTTGACTTAGTATTTCAAAGGCTTCGGTGGCTGAATAAGCGCTGATAAGTTCCAGTTTTCGTCCATGAAACTCAATATTGCGCAGGGCAAGCCGAGTGACGGAGTGTACGTCAGGCTCATCATCAGCAATCAGCACTTTCCAAGGCATACGCTCGCGTACTTTGGGCTGGTCGGTGATATCATCATCCAGCAGCCAATCGTCAGTGCGCTGAGTATTCAAGCTCATCAGAATTCCCCACAACATCTATAACATCATTCTAGCGGAGTCTATCAGACTGCCTTGGTGCAAAAAATTATTTATATTGTATTTTTTATATCAATTGGTTATTTTTTAGGCGGAACCACGCAGCCGCAGGGCATTTCCGACGACCAGCAATGAACTCAGCGACATTCCCAAGGCGGCCAGCCAGGGGGGAATGTATCCCATGGCAGCCAGAGGAACCATGATCAGGTTATAGCCTATCGCCCAAAGCAGGTTTTGCACAACGATAGTTTTGGTGCGACGGGCTTGTTGATAGGCGCGAGGAATGCTGATCAACTGATTGTCCAGTAACAGGGCATCGGCGGCCGCATGAGCAAGATCCGTCCCCCTACCCATAGCGAGGGAAAGATGGGCACCCGCTAGCACGGGGGCATCATTGATACCATCGCCTACCATGAGTATGACCTCGCCTTGGCGCTGTCTTGTCTGCAGAATCTGCAATTTATCCGAAGCTGAGAGGCCGAAGGCAAAGTCAGTCATACCCAGTTGGTGCGCCACACGGGCAACATTACCTTCGCGGTCACCACTGAGAATGCCTGTTTTTAATCCAGCATCTTGCAGTAATTTAATCATGTCGTAAGCATCAGGGCGCAAACGATCCTGTAAACCCAGCCAGGCTAAAACTTGCCCCTGTTCATCACCGAGGGCCAGCCATAATAGTGATAGATCACTGTCAGCAGGCAGAGCATGAAGTGGGCAGGCAAAATCCGGGCGACCCAGGCGATAGGTTTGTTCATGAATATCACCTTCCAGGCCAAGACTAGGATGACGGATGAGCTTATCTACCGCATGTAATACACGGTTTTCACGAGAAAAAGCTCGAGCGATGGGGTGCTCTGAGTACGCTTCAAGGCTACAGGCGATATCGAGGGCTTGCTGCGCCGAGATCGTGACGGGAATGATCTGGACCACTTTGAGGGGGCCTTCAGTGAGGGTTCCGGTCTTGTCAAAAAGTACCGTAGTTATATGTTGCAAGGTTTCAAGTACATGACCGCGTCCGATCAAAAAACCTTGCTTGGCTAAGGTGGTCGTGCTTATGGTCCATGCTGTGGGAACGGCTAACGCCAAAGCACAGGGGCAGGTCACAATGAGAACGGCCAAAGCGTACCAGAAAGCATGTTCAGAGTGATGCAGGTGCCAATAGCTGTAGGTTGCCACGGTGGCTATCAGGATGCCTGCAATTAACCATCCGGCTATACGATCAGCAAGCTGCGCGGCATGAGGTTTTTCTGCCTGGGCGCGATTAAGCAGCCGTTCCAGGCCAGCAAGCACCGTTGCTGTGCCTACCGCCGTAACCTCCAGGGTCAAAGTCTGGTCCAGGTTCTGACTGCCGGCGATGACCAAATCTTGAGGACCTTTTTCCAAGGGTAGGCTCTCACCGGTCAACAGGCTTTCTTCAATGAGTGAATGTCCCACTAGGATCTTGCCATCGCAAGGCAGGTTTTCGCCGGGTAATACTCTGACTTTGTCACCCACTTTGAGGGAGGTACTGGCCACCCGCTGGGTATGCTCTCCATCCAGCAACCAAGCCAGTTTGGGAGTGAGAGCCTGGATATTGGCATGAATTTCTCCCGCGGAAAGTCGCGCTCTGGTTTCAAGGTAGCGGCTAGCCGTAACAAAAAATATCAGCATGCTGATGCTGTCAAAATAGGTGTCACCATGGTGGGTGATCATGGCCCAGGTGCTGGCCAGGTAGGCACTAAGTACTGCCAGGGTTAACGGTACATCCATACTGAGATGGCGATGTCGTAAACTTAGTATGGCCTGTCGGTAAAATGGCCATCCGGCATAGGTCACCACGGGAGTACTGACCAAAAAAGTGATGAAGCGCAGATAATCACGCGTCTCTATCGTCATGCCCTGTCGCTCGCCTAAATAGAGCCCTAGTGCAAACATCATGGCTTGCATGGCCCCCAAGCCTGCCAGGGCTAAACGCCGGGAGGCTATTTTTGCTGTTTTTTTAAGCAGAATCTCATGTTCATAGGCGACGTAGGGATAGGCTTGATAACCGATATCGCGTATAGCTGACACCATACGGGAGGGGCTGATACGTTCGTCAAAGCGCACCAGCAATCGTTGTGTACTAAAGTTGACAGCAGCTTGCTCTATGCCAGGCAATTGCATCAATCGATGTTCGATTAGCCAGCTACAGGCTGTACAGGTCAGGCCTGCCAGCGTAAGTTCGGCCTGCTCAATAGCACCCTGATGTTGTACAAAATCAGCTTTGACAGCCGGGTGATCCAGGGCTTCGAGATCCGGTAATGCCGGGCCTAGGGACTGTAGTGAAGTGGCCGGTTGTAAACGATGTTGATAATAGTCAGCACAGCCACAGTCTACGATCGTTTGAGCTACGGCTTGACATCCCGCACAGCAAAACAGTCTTATCTGTCCCAGTAGTAGGCAGGCATGTCGTTCCGTATCAGGCACAGGCAAGGCACAATGAAAACACGCCGATGTCATGGGTTGATAGTAAGCTGATGAAAGGGAAACTCAATCACATGCACCAGTCGCCATTGGGGAGTGCTTAATTCAAAATACCGTCTTCCGTCGACACTGTCGGGTATCTGCGCCTGATAACGGTTAGGCCCGTCAGGTTTTAGCTGTGGCGTGACATCGAGCCTGTCATTGATGGGATGGGATAACAGCAAAGTGATAGGGCCAGCAGGCAAGGCTTGTTGGGCCGACAACTCTATGGCAAGGATACGGCTATGGGCATCAAAATTTAGGTGAGCCTGTAACCCCATGGTCTGGGCCTTGGATTCACGGCTTAAGTCCTGGTTAATATCGAGGCCATCATCATAGGCATTTTTGACCACAGGCCGGTCCATATGATGCACGGCGATATAGACAGAGGCCAGCGAGGCAACCACGGCAATCAGGGGTAATCCCATGACAAACCAAAACCAAAACTGCCGGTAGGCCGGGCCTTTATCAAGATGCTTGTCCATAGTATTCATTGTGTTGTTCTCACGGCGAGGAGGGCGCAAAGAAGCGGCTTGTAGAATCCACATTTTGTTGGGGATGGTCTTTATTAATCAAATGAAACTCAATGGGAATTTCCCTTTCTTTCAGTTCGCTGGGGTCATCTTCCACGGTTTCAGTCACGCTGCGCATTTCACCTGGAGCAAGGGTCAGTTGTTGCCGGCCTTCTAGTTGAGCTCCTTGGGGCATGCCGCTCAAGTCGATCTCTAAGTGTTCAGTCTCCTGAGACTTGTTCATGATATTGAGCACATAACTGTTTTCAATCATGCCTTCGCTGCTTTCACGGTAAAGCGCATTGCGATCACGGATGACATCAATGCCCATGGGGACACGGGTAGAGAGGGTGTATACAAAGAGGCTGACCATGACTGTCATAACCGCGGCATAACCTAGCAAGCGCGGGCGCAAAATGTGAATAGGTTTGCCATGCTCTAAAGCATTCTCGGTAGAGTAGCGAACCAAGCCACGGTCATAACCCATTTGGTCCATAACACTGTCACAGGCATCGATACAGGCCGCGCAGGCAATGCACTGGAACTGCAGTCCATCACGGATGTCAATGCCGGTGGGGCAGACCTGCACACAGAGTTCACAGTCGATGCAGTCGCCTAAGTGCTGAGCGCTGGGATCTGCATCTCGACGACGGCTACCGCGTGGTTCACCACGGGCGTGATCATAGGACACGATCAAGGTGTCGCGATCAAACATCACACTTTGAAAACGACCGTACGGGCACATATACATACATATCTGTTCCCGTAACCAACCTGCATTAAGGTAGGTAGCAACGGTGAAAAAGCCTATCCAGAAGGATTCTGCAGGTCCCAAAGTCTGGTGGACAATTTCTTGCATAAGAATATGAATGGGAGTGAAGTAGCCAACAAAGGCTATGCCTGTTGCAAGGGAGATCAGCAACCAGCTCAGGTGTTTGATGCCTCGACGTATGATTTTATTAAGGGAAAGCGGAGCCTTATCCAGGCGCATACGCGTGTTGCGGTCTCCCTCAGCGAGACGCTCAATCATCAGAAATATTTTAGTCCATACGGTCTGGGGGCAGGTGTAGCCACACCAGACACGACCCGCTAGCACCGTAACCGCAAAAAGTCCAAAGGCAGCAATAATCAGTAGCCATGAAAGCAGGATAAAATCCTGCGGCCAGAAGGTCCAGCCAAAGATATAGAAATGCCGGTTAGGCAGATCAAACAATAAGGCTTGACGTCCATCCCAAGTTAGCCAGGCCGTTAAAAAATAGAAGCCAAGTACGCTCCATGCACCTATATTGCGCCAGATTTCAAAGAGTCCGGAGGTATAGCGTGGCTGAATCTTGCGGCGCTTTTCGTAGAGATCAGCACTTGCTGCGGTAGGGTGATGCATTTTGACAGGTTGTGGTGTGTTGTCTTGCGATGGGATTTTGCTGGACATAGGAACTCCCCAATCTTGTCTGGTATTTCCAAGCAGACATCCTTAATCGCTCAGAAGGAGAGAGAACAGGCGGGTAGATCTGCATCACCCCCCGCCTGTTAGTTTTACATAGAGCCTTGAGCGTTACCGTGCGACAAACTATAAACGTACGCAGCCAATAAATGCACTTTTTCTTTGCCGAGTCGATCAAGCCAGGCAGGCATACGGCCTTGACGACCTTGCGTAATCGACTGTATCACCGTTGACTTGGAGCCACCGTAGAGCCAGATGGTATCGGTTAGATTGGGTGCACCTATCATGGTGTTACCTTTACCTTCCGGGCCATGACAAGCGACGCAGTTGGTTTGGAACACGATTTTACCCTGAGCAGCCAAAGCGTTATCGACATCTCGCCCTGAGAGTGAAAGCACGTAATTGGCAACCTCTTTGATCTTCTCATCGCCCAGGATGGGGCCCCAGGTGGGCATGGCACCTTGCCGGCCATAGCGTATGGATTGTTCGATACGATCAGGTTCACCACCATAGAGCCAGTCATTATCGGTCAGGTTGGGAAAGCCGCGAGCGCCACGAGCATCTGAACCATGACAAGCGGCACAGTTATTCAGGAACAGTCGTTGTCCAATACGCATGGCCTTATCGTCTTTGGCCAGGTCGGGAATGGATTCCTTGTAGAAAGCAGCATACATGGGGCCGTATTTAGCCTCCAGCTCAGCGACGCCAATATCATGTTCCTTGTGCGAGGTCCAGCCCAACATGCCAGGATAATTGCCAAAGCCAGGGAATAAGGCCAAATACCCCAGGGCAAACACGATGGTGCTGATAAACATCCACATCCACCACCGGGGAAGTGGATTGTTATACTCTTTAATGCCATCGTAAACGTGTCCGGTGGTGTTATCCTCATCGACATGATCTAAAGGCATGCGTCGGGTCCACCAAAGCAGGGCAGCGCATCCCAAAATATTGATCATGACGATGGTTATGATCCACCCACTCCAAAAACTACTCATAGCGATTTCTCCCGTGGACGCTTTTCGTCGATAAAGGGCAACATGGCATCTTCATCGAAACGGGCTTTATTTCGAGGCGTAAACGCCCACCAAGTGATCAGGCCAAATGACCCCATGGCCAACAGCAGCGCAATACTTTTCAGCGTACCTATGTCCATGATGCTTATCTCGTGTTCTTGATAATCGTGCCCAATTGCTGCAGGTAGGCCACCACAGCATCCTGTTCGGTATGACCCTTCACAGCATCCTGAGCGCCCTTGATATCATCATCGGTATAAGGAACGCCCACTTGACGCAAAGCTGCCATCTTTCTTCCCGTCAGGTCCCCAGTCAGTATGTTTTTTTCCAGCCAGGGATAGGCCGGCATAATGGACTCAGGGACTACATCGCGAGGATTGTGCAGGTGAGCGCGATGCCAGTCATCGGAGTACTTGCCGCCGACACGAGCCAGATCAGGGCCTGTACGTTCTGATCCCCAAAGGAAAGGATGATCGTAGACAGATTCTCCTGCTACAGAGTAGTGGCCATAGCGTTCAGTTTCTGCTCGCAAGGAACGAATCATCTGGCTATGACAGAGGTAGCAGCCTTCGCGTAGGTAAATATCACGACCTTCAAGCTGTAAGGCGTTCAAAGGCATCAGGCCAGCCACCGGTTGGGTCACATCCTTGTCAAAAAGCAGGGGAACAATTTCAACCAGCCCGCCGAAACTGACGGCCAGTGCCATCAGTATCATTAACAGGGGTAGCTTACGTTCTATTGTGTCATGTGTAAAAGCCATGGTATTCCCCCTATTACGCTTCAACCGGACGGTCGGCAGGTTCAGTGTTACGCAGCGTCTGCACGACGTTGTAAGCCATGAGTATCATGCCTGTCAGGAACAGCAGTCCGCCACCTAAACGACCGATGTAGAAAGGATGCAGAGCTTTCACCACTTCAACAAAGCTGTAGCTGAGGGTGCCGTCTGAGTTATAGGCGCGCCACATCAAACCTTGCATGAGGCCTGCAATCCACATGGAGGCGATGTACAAAACGACACCGAGTGTGGACAGCCAAAAATGGACATTGATCAGGCGTGTTGAGTACATGCATTCGCGGTTGAATACGCGTGGGATCATGACGTAGAGAGCACCTATGGAGATCATGGATACCCAACCCAGCGTGCCGGAATGCACGTGTCCAATGACCCAGTTGGTGTAGTGGGCCAGGGCATTGACCGATCGGATGGCCATCATGGGGCCTTCAAAGGTAGACATGCCATAGAAAGATAGGGCGACAATCAGAAAACGCAGAATAGGATCCGTACGCAGTTTGCCCCAAGCCCCTGAGAGGGTCATGACACCGTTGATCATGCCACCCCAGGAAGGCGCCAGCAGAATCAGGGAAAATACCATGCCTAGAGATTGCGTCCAGTCCGGTAAAGCTGTGTATTCCAGGTGATGGGGACCGGCCCACATGTAGATGGCAATCAAGGCCCAGAAGTGTACGATGGACAGGCGGTAGGAGTACACGGGGCGCCCAGCCTGTACGGGCACAAAGTAGTACATCATGCCCAAAAAGCCGGCAGTTAAGAAGAAACCCACCGCATTATGGCCATACCACCATTGCACCATGGCATCTCGTGCTCCCGCATAGATGGAATAGGACTTCCACATACTGACAGGAATAGACAGGCCATTGACGATATGTAGCAGGGCGACGGTGATGATAAAGCCGCCATAAAACCAGTTGGCTACATAAATATGTGAGGTTTTGCGTTTGGCGATAGTGCCAAAAAAAACTACGGCATAAGCCACCCATACAATAGCGATAGCGATGGTAATGGGCCACTCCAGTTCAGCGTATTCCTTGGAGCGGGTGATCCCGAGAGGCAGAGTAATAGCTGCTGCCACAATGATGGCTTGCCAACCCCAGAATACAAATTTAGCCAAAGTCGGCGCAAACAAGCGGGTTTGGCAGGTTCGCTGTACAACGTAAAAGGAAGTACCCATCAGGGCACAGCCGCCAAAGGCAAATATGGCTGCATTGGTATGCAAGGGCCGCAGACGTCCAAATGACGTCCAGGGTAAGCCCAGGTTCAGAGCAGGCCAACACAACTCGGCGGCGATGTAAACACCGACCGACATGGCGACCAAACCCCAGACCAAAGCCATGATTGAGAACATCCTGACGACAGAAAAGTCGTAGTCGGGAGTCACGACAGAGGTAGGACTATGTGACATAACGGCTTCCTTTAAGGTTAGCGGTTGACGCTATACGCTGATTTTTCCAACAATCGATACAGGACTATATGCCCTTTTAAGCTGCCATACAGTCATGCAACGCTGCCAATCATAGGTGAAACTAAGTGCTTTGCGCTTGAGTTATATCAAACATTGGCCTAAATACACCGATGTGTGGTGTATTTAGGCCATCAATTATGCACTAATTCAGCGGATGCGTAAAACGCTGTTGCACTACTTTGCGGCATTAATTGTGAATAGTCTTGATGGCGATGCTGCCGTGAGGATTATCAGAGATTAGTTGAATAATGTACTATTGAAGTCAGCTTTCGGGAAGTGCAGTCATGTCATTTTTTCGACGCGGTTATCAGTTTGTGCGTAAAACCCCGCCATTCATGGCGAGGATATAAGCATGCCGTTGACTGCTTGTTCTGAGCTGCCTATAATAATGGGGTATCCCTTTAGCTCCAAAGATAGCGTAATATCTGGATGGAAAGCCCCAAGCAATACCTCAGATCGGACATTCCGACCCA
>JAJZHP010000006.1 GCA_021804355.1 Pseudomonadota bacterium
TGGTTCTGAATTGGGCACTGTTTGGCACGCCAACAGCGCCTCAATCACGTCAGGAACTGACGGCGGCAGGGTTTACGCCCTGCGAAACTCCATCCAATCGCTCAGCGACTTGGTTGGAGTAGTTCATCCAATGCAGGCTACTCGTCGTTAGGGCAAGGTCTGAACCGATATTCCCATTGCCACCCGTATTTAACCCAATGACCATACACAGCAGACCATAAGGACCTGCTTCTACATAAAAGTTTCTCTCTGCGTCGTTAAATAATGATACTTTATCAGCTTTACGTGACTCAGAAGCCATCCTATGCCACCTATATCATTACATGCTTTCGGTCCAGACGCCCTCGGTGACCTTGATGCTACAGGTGTAGCCGAGCGGATTCGACGGGGTGAAGTCAGTGCAAAAGAAGTCGTACAGGCGTCGATTGACAGGGCAGAAAGGGTTAATCCGCAACTCAACGCCATTCAGTTCCCCTGCTTTGATCGAGCACTTCAGAGCTGTGAGGAAAATCATCCGGGTTGGTTTGCCGGCGTACCCTCCTTTATTAAAGATAACACCCACGTACAAGGGTTACCAACAGGCTATGGTACTCAGGCTATCACCCCCAGTTTAGCCAACTCCCATGACCCCTTTACCCATCAGTTTCTGGATCAAGGCTTTATCTGTTTAGGCAAAAGTCGGCTGCCTGAATTTGGTTTTAATGCCAGTACTGAATTCATGACACAGCCCCCTACTCGTAACCCCTGGAATCTCGAGCACTCCTCAGGAGCTTCCTCAGGAGGATCTGCCGCCTTGGTAGCAGCGGGCGTCGTTCCTCTCGCCCATGCCAATGACGGTGGTGGTTCCATACGCATTCCAGCCGCTTGCTGTGGTCTAGTGGGACTCAAACCGACGCGCGGACGCCTGCGGCATCCCGAGATGTCAAGACAATTGCCTATCAATTTGGCGGTTGAAGGCATATTGACGCGTAGCGTCCGTGACACAGCCAACTTTTATGCTGAGGCTGAGAAATACTACCGAAACCCTAAACTACCCGCTATTGGACAAGTGATCCGTGTTGGATCAAGAAAACTGCGCATAGGACTGGTCTACGATTCTATCGTTGGTAAAACAGATACAGAAACACGTAATACCGTTACAGCCACAGCCGCTCTGCTGCAAGCGCAGGGACATGAGCTTGCAGAGGTTGCTCTACCTATTACACGCAGATTTGTCGATGATTTCAGCCAATATTGGGGATTCCTGGCCTTTATGGTGGCTAACTTGGGCAAACATCTGGTCCACCCTTCCTTTGACGTCAGCAAGCTCGATAACCTAAGCCAAGGTTTGGCCCGACTGTATCGTCAACATCTGCTGCAAACACCACGAATGCTCTACCAATTAAAAAAGACTCGTCATGACTATGCTCGCATGTTTGATCAGCATGATCTGATCCTATCACCCGTCCTAGGACATACCACCCCTGAACTGGGCTATCTTTCCCCAGCACTGGCGTTTGAACCCTTGCTTAACCGTCTGCTGAACTATGTTAGTTTCACTCCGCTTAATAATATTGCTGGAGGTCCTGGAATCTCTCTACCCATGGGCATAAGTACCCTAGGACTGCCCATAGGCGTTCACTTCTCTGCCGCGGATGGCGATGAACGCAGCTTACTGGAGATTGCTTTTGAACTCGAAACCCTAACTCCCTGGCGCAAAATTCAGGATATTGTCACAGCGAGCTAACCCCACATCTGGATGAGGATCATGCTTCAGTCCTCGCTGAAGGATTGGTTTTTCCTCCGCCTGCAGCCGAGGGATGCCCCCAAGTATTCCCCCAGAAGCGAGGTATGGCGAAATATTTACTTACAGACAGGGCCATACGCACTGCCCACCCGGAAGAAAAAGAGTACCTCCTGGCAGATGGATATGGCTTGTTCCTGCGCGTACGACCCAGCGACAATAAGGACTAGCTTCTGATCTATTCCTTTGGCCAGGCACGCCGCAAACTTGGACTCGGTAGCCTTTAGGATGCCCCTCTGGCCACCGCACGCATCGAAGCTGATAAAGCCTGGGAATCCATCGCTACCAAAAGCGATCCGCAACTGGAGCGCAGAAAACGTGAAGCTGAAGCCATAGCTGAGCGAGCTGCTCTGGATGCACAGGACCAAAGATTGACCGTGCAGGAACTCTTTGAACGTTGGGCCTCCATTGAACTGGTGCAGCGTAAGGATGTTAGTAAGGAAATACACCGCACCTTTGAAAAAGACGTCCTGCCTAACCTCGGTAAATTGCACGCCGAAGACATCACACGCTCCATGGTGACCAGCCTCTTGGATCGCGTAGTGGAACGTGGGGCTCGCATCGTGGCGCGCAACATGCTCGGTGACCTTCGCCAGATGTACGGCTTTGTCATCACCCTTAGCCTGTTCGAGCACAACCCCACCTACCGGATCAAGGAAGATGACTGGGGCAGAAAGGTCGAACGGGATCGTGTACTGGATGCTGTGGAAATCAAACTTCTGGCACAGAAAATTCCTGAGGCCCGATTGTCACCGGCCAGTATCGCCAACCTCTGGATCATGCTATCTACTTGCTGCCGCATCGGCGAGATCACTCAGGCACGTTGGGAACACGTAGATCTCAAAACGACAAATGGATCATCCCAGGAGAAATCGCCAAAAATGGAAAACCACATACGGTCTACCTATCAGCCTTTGCCAAGATCCAATTCCTACAGTTAAAAGAACTGGCTCAGAACAGCCCCTGGGTGCTGCCTGCTCGCAACAACGAAGGCCATGTCTGTATGAAATCCTTCAGCAAGCAGATTGATGATCACCAACGCGGTGATGGAAGAGCTCCCATGGCCAACCGTAGCAACAGAACATCCTCCCTCATCCTCCCGGGAGAAGAATGGATACCACATGACCTAAGACGTTCAGGAGCTACAATGATGGGAACCTTGGGTGTAAGATTCGATGTTATTGAAAAGTGTCTCAACCATGTTGACCAGATCAGAATGCAGAGGATATACCAGAGACAGACCTTGTAGAAGGACAGTTTGAAGCGTGGCAAACATTAGGAAGCAAGCTAATATCTCTTGTGCCGAATTGAATATAGCTCTCCACAAGTATTCACTATTTCGCCCGGAAAGTCTCTGTGCTGCTTAGTGAATTCAAGGCTGCACTGGGTTGAAAATAGTGAATTTCTAGTATGAACCATGTACGATCATCCATAAACCCAACGGCTGGATTTATCCATGTCAATACCAGATTTTCAGGCACTCATGCTCCCCGTATTGATTACTTCCGCCAAGGGGGAGGTTAAAATTTCAGATGTTGTGAATCACCTTGAAGATATCATGAATTTGTCTCAGGAAGAGCGCAACCAGCTGTTGCCTTCAGGAAGACAAACCACGTTTGCAAACCGTGTACATTGGGCCAAAAGTTACCTAGCAAAAGCCGGATTAGTGACTTTGACCAAACGGGCCCATTTCAAAATCACGGATAAGGGTAGACAAGCTCTACAAGGTAAACCTGAGCGCATCGATATCAATTACTTAGACCAATTCCCAGAGTTTAAGCAATTTCGGGAGGCACACAGGAAAACAGAATCAGATGATTTACGATCTCTATCTAATCAAGATCATTGTTCATCCCTGACTCCGGATGAGATCATGCGTGAGGCTAATGAGCGACTGGAAGATGCTCTGGCTGATGAGCTGCTGGATCGTGTTCAAGCAGGAACGCCAAAATTCTTTGAAAGTCTCGTAGTACGTTTACTGTTTTCAATGGGTTATGGTGGATCGGTTCAAGAACTTGATAGGGCTATGGTCGGTAGGTCAGGTGATGGTGGTGTTGATGGTGTTATTGATCAAGATGCTCTTGGTCTTGATCGCATTTATGTCCAAGCTAAGCGTTACAAAGATGGAAACACAGTCGGCGCATCAGATATACGTGATTTTTTTGGTAGCTTGGACCGTTTTAAAGCCAACAAGGGGCTATTTGTCACGTCATCTAATTTTACTCCAGCTGCAAAAGAGACAGCTGATATGTTGAGCAAAAGAATAGTGCTCCTGAATGGAATGCAACTGGCCAGATTGATGATCAAGCATGAGGTTGGTTGTCGGGTTGAGGAGACTCTTTACATCAAAAAAACCGATGAGGAATTCTTTGAGTAATAGCAAAAATATAAATTGCCATACGAGTTGAATTGCTCCGACGATATGTCGCACTCTGTTACCGCTGATCATGTGCTCTTTGAAAAATGCATTAATGCGTCCAGAGCAAATGACGAAACTCAATATTTCACATGGTATTGGTGAACTTGTGCTTTAAGCATCATGATGCACATGATCCGCAAAGGTTAGAGGGTAGTCATGGAAGGAGCGAAACTTTCCTTCGCCGAGCAGTTTTATGCGCTCGCCGTATATAACGTCGTGAACCACTGTGCGCACTGAAATTAAATGAGAAACTTAGGTTCGATTTGTTAATGCGACAGAGCCACAGTGCATTTGAAAACGACATCGCCGCCAGTCTGGAACAATACGGCATTCGCAACGTTCGGAGTTGTAAAATGAAGCAACATGCATTGTTGGATACCTTGGAGCGATTGCGCAGCTTGCCGCGCGAGGTGGCTACGGTCGAGTTCAAATTAAGTCTTGATAAGGCCGAGGATATTGGGCAGTACATTTCGGCACTGGCTAATTCGGCGGTTCTGGAGGGGCATGATCGCGCATGGTTGGTATGGGGCGTGGAAGATGGCACGCACGTTGTGCAGGGTACGCAGTTTGATCCATTTGCTCGTAAAGAGGGCAAACAGTCGCTCATCATGTGGTTGCAGCAGATGACATCACCCCGCGCTGACTTCACTTTTCATGGCTGTGATCACCCTCAAGGCAAGGTTGTTATACTGGAGATTCATCCGGCACGCAGTGGGCCGATTGCATTTCAGAATCAACGTTACGTGCGCATTGATAGTCACAAAACCAAACTTTCCGAACATCCCGACAAAGAATCTCGTCTGTGGGCGATGTTAGGGCAGAAGGATGATTGGGCAGGTGAAGTGGTATCCAGTGCGACGCTGGATGATCTTGATCCGGAAGCTATTGAGATCGCCCGCAAGCGTTTCACTGAATATCTGATCAAGAGTGAGGTCGATGCCGGTCGCTATGACCAGATTCGTGTTGATGCTGCGGGATGGGATGTACCGACGCTGCTAAACAAGGCACGTATCACCAAGCAGGGGAAGGTCACTCGCTCGGCGCTGTTGCTACTCGGCAAGGATGAATCCTCTCATTTTCTATCTCCGGTGGATGCCAAGATCAGTTGGATTTTGCGGGATGCCCAAAACCGCACTAAAACTTCGCAGCACTTTGGCATTCCCTTGCTGCTTTCCACAGACAAGGTTTATGGTCGCATTCGTAATGTTACCGTTGAACATATGCCCGATGGCACGTTGTTTCCGACCGCCATTCAAAGCTATGATGCTTGGGTGATGCGTGAGGCCATGCACAACTGCATAGCTCACCAGGATTACCGGATGGGTGGCAAGATCAATGTGGTGGAGCACCCGGATCGATTGGTATTCAGTAATCTGGGGCAATTCATTCCCCCCAGTGTGGAGTGGATGCTGGAGCAGCAGTCTCCACCTGAGCATTACCGCAACCAGTGGCTGATTGATGGAATGATACGCCTGCGCATGATCGATCAGGTCGGCAGCGGGATTCGGCGCATGTTTGAAACACAGCGTGAGCGTTTCTTCCCCTTGCCCGACTATACGTTTGATGCAAATGAACAGGGCTACCCACGAGTTGAGGTCACTATTAGCGGGAAAGTGCTTGACGTGAAGTACACGCAAATATTGATGAAGCGCAGCGATCTGGAGTTGCGCGAAGTTTTGCTGCTTGACCGTGTGCAGAAGCGTCATAGTTTGTCGGCGGAAGCGGTTAAAGAGTTGAAATTCCTGAAGCTCATCGAGGGGCGTTCGCCTAATTATTTTATCTCGTCTAAAGTGGCAGATTGGACGGGACAGAAGGCCCGTTATATCCATAATCGCGGACTGGATGAGGGCTACTACCGAAAGTTGGTGACGGACTACCTGCAGAAATACGGGCAGGCTACTCGCAAGGATATTGACGATTTGTTGTTGTCGAAAATGCCAGAAATTCTTGAGCCTGAACAAAAGGCTCACAAGGTGCGCAATCTACTGCAGGCCATGCGAAGGGACGGGCTGATTTATCGTGAAGGTCCCAAGACTTCCGCTGTGTGGCGAATGGGCTCGGAAGATGTTTAGCTAAACACTGCGTTTAGCTAAACATTAGCAAAGGAAATTTGCCTAAGTTGTTGATCTATATGTTTTCTTTTTTTATCTGCGCGGTGTATTAGAAATGAAATTACTATGAAGCTCCGGTTGCGGTAGGAATGGCAGTTACCTGCCACCCCCCGCACAGATCCGTACATGCAGAACTACTGCATACGGCTCCTGCCTCAGGTCATCACGTGAAGTCGTTCCGAGGGTAGTGGATGCACTACGCTACACGGTGGAAAGTATTTCTTTGTTAGTCGGTTGAATCGTGGCCACTGGAGCCGATGTCGCTGACTCCGGCGCATCAGAGCATGTCGCCATACCCGTCCAACCTCACTCAGAAACCCTGCCAGCCTGTGCATATTACGCGGCACTGCATAGTAATTCAGATAACCTTGCAGCACCCGTCTCAACCATGCACCCACTACAGGTATGGGTTCATGGCGTCGTTTCATGAGCGTGACACGTAATGCCGCCAGCGTTGCTCGCATGCGTTTCTTGATGGTCAATCTCACCACCATGAAACCTCTCCGGCTCGTACCACAACAATGTGTGAATCCCAGAAAGTCGAATGTCTCCGGCTTCTTCTGCCCGCGTTCCTGACACTGCCTGGCCGCATAGCGTCCAAATCTAATCAGGCGGGTTTTGTCCGGATGCAATTGCAGTCCAAATTTGGCCATCCGCATCTGCAGGGCGGCCAGAAATTGCTGCGCTTCCCATTCATACTGGAAACCCATCACACTGTCATCCGCATAGCGAACCAGGATGACATCGCCTCGTGCATTTCGTTTACGCCACTGATGTGCCCACAGATCAAGTGCATAGTGCAGGTAGATGTTCGCCAATAAGGGCGAAATGACAGCCCCCTGAGGCGTGCCTCGGGTTGATGCAATTCGATACCCATTCTCAACAACACCCGCCTGCAACCATTTCCTGATCAGTCGTATCAAGCGCCGATCGGCTATCCGGTGCTCCAGAAAACGCAACATCCACGCGTGATCAATTTCATCAAAGAATGCGCGAATGTCAGCATCCAGAATCCAGTTTACCTTCCGGATATTGATACCTACCGTCAGGGCGTCCAACGCATCATGTTGACCCTTACCTTGCCGGAACCCATACGAGAAACCCAGAAAGTCCTGCTCATAAATAGCATTCAGTACCATAACCACGGCCTGCTGGACTACTTTGTCCTCCAGTGCGGCAATGCCCAAAGGGCGCATTCTGCCATCAGCTTTTGGAATGAAGACACGCCGTGACGGCTGTGCACGATATGCTCCGCTTTGAATCTCACGGTGTAGTTCGTTCACGCGCCGATACAGTATTTCTTCATATTCTGCCATCAACACCTGCCGCTGCCTGCTTGCGAAGGGCGTAGAAACTCTCCACAAGCAACGACGGCGTCAGATGGTGAAGTAGCGAACTAAAACGCAGCTTCGGATTTCGCTACGCTGCTTCACGTATACGTCCAAGACCCAACGACGCACCTTGTACCCAGCTCTGCGTCCGGGGTGCGGGAATCCTGCCCGTATTCCCCTCGGCTACGCCCCTTCCCTCCGTCATCTCCGCAGGAATCCGTCCTTTGTTCAATGATTTCTCCGGTACTATGGGCATATCCGACTTCTCATCGGCGTGAACGATTGGATTACGGTCCTTGACCTTGCCAAACCCCGTCCGCCAGTGCCTCTGCGGACACCGATGAGATCTCGCTGCTTCCGTGTAGTAGACTTCTTTGCATGCACAGGGTCTCCGACTGCGTGGAATCAGCACATGGCTTGCGATTAGCGTCATGTGCTGTGTAGCCTTCCGCATACCTTAACAGCGTCGGCATCCCAGATTCTTGATTTCGCAGCTCAATGGCTGGCCTGCAAATTTCCCCTGTCAACGCTTCGGTATGAATCTCACGACTCATACCGCATGACTCGGGGTCAGAGTGATTCGCCATTTCTTCTCCGTGTCGAACTTTCATCGACTATCTACTACCGGCTTTGCAGCCGCACTAAGCATCCAGCGCAGACACACCTAGGTTGCATTGCCATGGTTGGCTAGTTGGTGACGGAGGCAAACCTGGTTCATCATTTTGATACTCATGATGTCACCCCCACCGGTACCAGAGAGTCGACCCACGCCTGAAGCTCGCAGACCTTGACATAGACCCTACTACTGCCTAAACACCTATGTCGTACGGGGAACCCTGGTATTTTTTCTCATATATGTAATAAGTTACAGGCAACAAAAAAGGGCTAGACCGTTTGATCTAACCCTTTATTTTGTATGGCGCGCCCGGAGAGATTCGAACTCCCGACCACCTGGTTCGTAGCCAGGTACTCTATCCAGCTGAGCTACGGGCGCTTTAGCGCTGCGCATTATCAGGATCGCAACAGGTTTCGTCAACCTATGTTTTCCTAATTTTTCATCATTAAGACTTAACGGGTCTTAACCATGGCGGTGAGGGAGGGATTCGAACCCTCGACACCCTTTTGAGGTGTACTCCCTTAGCAGGGGAGCGCCTTCGGCCTCTCGGCCACCTCACCTCGCAGAGCGCGAGATAATACCACGTTCAGTATTTCTGAAAAGAGGTAGATAGAAATTTTCCTGAGATTATCGACAAATCCATCATGTAAGCATTTGCTTACATGATCACACGAAAATAACTGACAGAGCTTGGGTGAGTTTACGCATGCTTTACCTGCAACAACATCGCATAATAAGTTCACAGGACGGGCATGAAGCCACGAGGCACAGGGGCACATGGAATGTGTAGTGTCGGTCCTTCATGGATGAAGATAGGGAGCAGCGGCGCTAGGCAGGAGCCACGCCGCTTTTTTTATGCCCGTTTTATACCCGCGTTTTAAATGGGATGTGTCCCTGCTAAAAACAATAAAACCACCCAGAAGCCACCCAGCATTCTCAGAGGAGGTATGGATTCGATCGGGATCGATGCTTTATTGATAATGGCTTAGTCTACGATGTCCTGATGCTCAGCGGAGCCCTTTTCTCGCTGGATGCGCTGGTAGATCTCTTCGCGATGCACAGCAACATCCTTGGGGGCATTCACGCCAATGCGTACCTGATTACCCTTCACACCTAGGACCGTAACCGTGACTTCATCCCCCACCATCAGAGTCTCTCCAACTCTGCGGGTCAAAATAAGCATGGTAATCTCCTCATCCCTCGTTGATCGATCATCCTGAAGCAAATTAATTGCCCTCAGGTTCAGTATTGACTAGTCGGCTTAAAATAAAAGGTCTTCCAGCCTGAAATTACGTTACATTTTTGTACGACACTCCATTATTCAACAGTTGCAGGTGCGTCCAGATTAAATTCCGTATGCAAAGCACGCACGGCCAGTTCCATATACTTCTCTTGCAAGACCACTGAAATCTTGATCTCTGATGTGGAGATCATCTGAATATTGATATTTTCTCGCGCTAACGTGGCAAACATCTGACTAGCCACCCCTGCATGCGAACGCATACCCACGCCGACCAGCGACACCTTGGCAATACGATCATCACCGCTGACCTCACGTGCTCCGATCTCTTTAGCCACGGATTCCAGAATACTCATCACCTTACGATAGTCATTACGATGCACCGTGAAGGTAAAGTCCGTGGTGTTATCAGCAGCCACATTCTGCACAATCATATCTATTTCAACATTAGCTTCACCCACCGGCCCCAGGATACGGTACGCAATGCCTGGAATATCCGGCACACCACGCACGGTCAGTTTGGCTTCATCACGATTAAATGCAATCCCAGAAATGACGGGTTGTTCCATAGTATCCTCGGCATCAACAGTAATCAGGGTTCCCTCGCCCCCTTCCTTAAAACTAGACAGCACACGCAAGGGAACATTGTATTTGCCCGCAAACTCCACAGAGCGAATCTGCAAGACCTTAGAGCCCAGGCTGGCCATCTCCAGCATTTCTTCAAACGTAATGCGATCTAACCGCCTGGCTTCAGGCACCACACGCGGATCTGTGGTATAAACACCATCCACATCCGTATAGATCTGACATTCATCAGCCTTTAAAGCAGCAGCCAGGGCCACACCCGTCGTATCAGAGCCGCCACGCCCCAGGGTGGTAACATTACCTTCCACATCCACGCCCTGAAAACCAGCCACCACAACGACACGCCCAGCCGCCAGATCAGCGCGCATACGGGCATCATCAATCTGTTCTATACGGGCCTTGGTATAGGAGTGATCCGTCGTGATCGCCACCTGGCCACCGGTATAGGATCGTGCCGGTACGCCTATGGATTGCAAAGCCATGGCCAGCAAGGCAATCGTCACCTGTTCCCCTGTACATACCATCTGGTCCAGTTCCCTGGGATCAGGGTCGGACGTAATAGCCTGAGCTAAGGCTATCAGACGATTGGTCTCACCGCTCATCGCTGAAACCACCACGACCAGATCATGACCCTGTTCACGCCAGCGTTTTACACGCTCCGCCACTGCCAGAATGCGTTCCGGCGTTCCCACCGAAGTACCACCGTATTTTTGAACGATCAATGCCATGATTAAATTTTTACCTTTAAATTGTCAGCAAGTTTTCTGAATTTCGCCTTATTTATTCAATCGCGCTTTGCAATAAGCTTCCACCGAGGCAAGCACCTCAGGCAGTGCCTGAATATCTTGCCCACCGCCTTGCGCCATATCCGGACGGCCACCGCCCTTACCACCTAGTTTTGTCGCCAGTTCACTGACCAAATCACCAGCTCGTAATAGGCCATGTAAATCCTTGCTAACTCCCACCAACAAGCTGATCTGCTGCTCATGCACCGTAGCCAATACGACCACCGCTGAGCCCAGCCGGTCTTTGAGATGGTCATAGGTCTCACGCAAAGTTTTAGCGTTACTATCCGGCAAGTTGACTACCAGCAATTTTACTTCACCCAAGGATTTGGCTTGTTGCACCAGATCAAGCGTAGCGGCACGACTCAACGATTGTTGTGCACGCTCTAGATTTTTTTCCAAGTCCCGTGTCCGCTCAAGCAATTGCTTCATACGTTCATCGATACGATGACGCGGTACCTTCAACTCACGAGATAGTGAATTGAGTTGATCCTCTGCGGCTTGTGCTGCATCAACCGCCAGTAATCCACATACTGCCTCGATACGTCTAACGCCGGCGGCCACGCCAGATTCTGAGGTGATCCGGAAGTAGCCGATATCACCCGTACGACGGACATGCGTACCGCCACATAGCTCCTTGGAAAAACCGTTTTCCCCCATACTCAGCACACGAACCTCATCACCATATTTTTCGCCAAATAAGGCCATCGCTCCATGAGCCTTAGCCTCGCCAGGTGTCATGAGTTCAGTACACACTTCGGTATTGGCAATAATTTCCTGATTAACACGTCGAGCTACTGCCACCAACTCTTCAGGCGTCAAAGGTTGGGGATGAGAAATATCAAAACGCAGGTAATCACCAGCCACCAGGGAGCCCTGTTGCGTGATATGAGGCCCCAGTAATTGCCGCAACGCAGCATGCAGAAGGTGTGTCGCGGAATGGTGGACTCGCAGACGCCGCCGCAAAGCATGGTCAATACGAGCCTGCAAAGCATCCCCCACACACAAACGCCCCTCCGTCAAACGACCATGGTGTATATGCAGCTGACCTTGCTTGGTCGTATCTGACACTTCAAAATGCACGCCTGTGGCTTCGAGGACTCCGCAATCACCATTCTGTCCACCCGAGCGAGCATAAAACGGCGTGATATCCAACAACACCAAGGCTTCATCACCCGCCTGCAAGACATCAACGACCTCTCCCTGGCGGTAGATAGCCACAACGCGAACCGAGTCCTCGTCATGATCATAGCCCGTAAAGCTGGTCTCGCCTTCCTGTCGAATGAGGCTATTGTAGTCAACTGAAAAATTCGCATGGGCACGCGAACGCAAACGCTGTTCCTGCAAGGCCACCTCAAAGCCCTCCATGTCCAGCGTCAAACCACGCTCTCTGGCGACATCAGCCGTCAGGTCTGGAGGAAAACCATAAGTGTCCGCTAGGGTAAACACCACGCTTCCTGGAATCAGTGTTCCTGACAGCCCTGCGATCGACTGCTCCATAACCTTGAGCCCGTTCTCCAGGGTATGGGCAAACTGTTCTTCTTCCGCCTGCAAGGCACGGATGATATCGGCCTGGCGATTCTGTAACTCAGGATAGGCGCCGCCCATGATCTCCACCAGGGCGGGAACCAGAGCATGAAAAAATGGTTGACGCGCACCGAGCTTATTACCATGACGGCAAGCTCGGCGAATAATGCGTCTTAACACATACCCACGGCCTTCATTAGAAGGCAATATGCCATCAGCCACCAGGAAAGCACAGGAGCGAATATGATCGGCGATAACACGCAGCGATGCCTGCCCTTCATCCATAATACCGAGCTGTGCTGCGGTGGCCGCACGCAAATGCAAGAATAAATCGGTATCGTAATTGGAGTGCACACCCTGCAGAACTGCGGTTATACGCTCCAGCCCCATACCTGTATCCACTGAAGGCGCAGGCAGAGGATGCAAGACACCATCCGCCGTGCGGTTAAACTGCATGAATACGTTGTTCCATATTTCAATATATCGATCACCGTCTTCATCAGGCGAGCCCGGAGGTCCTCCCGCCACTTCAGGACCATGATCATAAAAAATCTCGGTACAGGGACCACAAGGCCCGGTGTCTCCCATCGCCCAGAAATTATCCGATGCGTAAGGAGCTCCTTTATTGTCGCCAATGCGCACGATACGAGCAGCAGGGATACCTATCTCTTGCTCCCAAATACGATAGGCCTCATCATCCGTGGCATACACCGTCACCCATAATTTCTCCGGGGGCAAGGCCAACCAAGCCTGCCCAGTCAGAAAGTTCCAGGCAAAGTGTATGGCATCACGCTTGAAATAATCCCCAAAGCTGAAATTACCCAACATCTCAAAGAACGTATGATGCCGTGCTGTATAACCAACATTATCCAGGTCGTTATGTTTGCCCCCGGCACGCACACACTTTTGCGAAGAGACCGCACGATGGTAAGACCGTTTCTCCAGTCCCAAAAAACAATCCTTGAACTGATTCATCCCTGCATTGGTAAACAGCAGCGTAGGATCATCAGCTGGCACCAGCGAACTCGAAGCAACACGCGTATGCCCCTGACTTGCAAAATAATTCAGGAAAGCCTCACGGACCTGCGCGCTCTTCATACCCTACCCCTTAACCACCTAGCAAAGGTAAGAGTATAACGCGAATTCTTATAATACGGCAGATGCAGACATGCTGTGATTTGATGACATAACGCTGAGGGGGCAACTTGCTAAACTAAGGTCCCCAATCGACCCCTCAATGGCCAACTAATCGCCAGATCCACAAACTCATCTACACCCTTCTCCGCCAAGACTTGGGCCAGATCTTCAAGCAAACTCCCTGGATGCTGACGACTCCATGCCTGCACAGCCGACCAACTACTTACATACCCCAGCAACTGCGATAACTTCCATGCTGTACGCATCTCAAACCGAGGAAACAGCTGCTCGACAAAAGGGAAGGGTATATTTTGGTAGGCTTCATCAACCCAATGACGTTCTGGCGGCCAATACGGAGCGATTATGCGATCCAGATCATCAAAAATTGCCTGCAAATCAGGCCGATCCACCTGTATTCGACCATAGCACCAAACTGCCAGCACTCCCTGTGGCTTGAGAACTCTTTTAACCTCCTGATAAAAAGCATCCATCGGCAACCAATGTAGAGCCTGCGCCACCACAACCAAATCGACACTAGCATCTGCCAAGCCACTTTGGCCAGCTTCAGCTACGGCATAACTAACCCCTGGAGCCATTTCCGCTTGACTGATCTGATGAGCACTGGCATCGGTGGCCCATACATGCCGAAAATGCTGACTTAAAGGCACAGCTGCCTGACCATTGCCTGTGGCACAATCCCAGACCAAATCATGATCGCAACAACAAGCATGAAGGCAGTCCATCAATGCCGAAGGATAGTGAGGCCTATACAACCTGTAGTTTGCGGCTACGGTGGAGAAATGATCCTGAAACCCTGTAACCATACCCGATCTCCATAAAAAGGACCGATGTCCAGATCTTTTTGACCCTGATGGCCACCCAAAACCCCCCACCCTGAGTGGCCTATGACGGTGGTGTAGAGATCATTGCGGTTGTCGTCATAGCTCTCATTTCCTCAAGCCAAGTGTAAGTCTCCAGAGCAGACACCTGTAAAATCCTTGGCTCTATCCGCATGATTGGACGCTCATTAAATTCTGGAGCGTGGCATGGATATCGATCATCGTCGGCAGTTCTGGCAACAACATATTGCAGCCTGGCAAATCAGTGGCATGACCCAACGTGCCTATGCTGAGGCCCATCATGTGCCCGCTAAGCGCATGTCATACTGTGCGCGTCAGTTTCTTCAACCTGAACCAGCTGCTGCGGTGGCTTTTGCTCCTGCTCATATTCAGGTTACAGACAGTGACCTGACGTTATCAGGACCCGGAGGCTGGGCTTTACATATGCCAACCTCAGTTCCCTCCTCATGGGTTGCATCCTTGCTGAAGATGCTGGGATGATTGCTTTTCCTCTCAAAATTTTGGTCGCTATACAGTCGATGGATCTGCGTCGTGGCGCCGATAGCCTAGCCTCCGTGATTCAAAATACCTTAGGTTAGCTGCCTTTTGATGGTACCGCATATCTATTTCGTAATCGTCAGGGATCATGGCTTTGCCAGCGCCGCTGGCATCAAGGTAGCTATGTGTGTGGCAGTGTGGCCACAATCGACCCAAGACTCCCTGACGCCGACACCCGACCAATGGCGTTGGTTCGTCGCTGGTGTCAGCTATCAGCCCCCACCACATGGGGTCAGAGCGTGCCGGCCACAGGGCGGCCCATCTGCAATCACTGCTGGGGACAGTCTAGCTGAATGTGCTCTGACGCACGCTGCGGAAGAAATCCCCAACGCTGGTAAAGCTCCCCCCCTGGGATACATATCCCGGTTGTCGGTCACCGACAGAACGTTCTGTCCTGGCGGCAAGATAAGAGAACTGGCAGACGGTGCCATCTCCCTATCTATGGCACAGGAGGCGGTCTCGATCCTCAGAGGGCGCCACGTCCGTCAGGGATCAAATGAAAATTGCTAAAATTAGATCAAAATCATGGTGCACTAAAAGCAGGCATCAACAATTATGATAACTGCCCGTGACCCTTCCTCAACGGGGTATATAATCTCGACACTCGGGCAAGTGATGGAGGATAGCCCCATGAACAATAGCCAAAATCACTGGGAGCAGGTCTATCAGACCAAGAAGTCTGATGCCGTCAGCTGGTACCGACCGCATCTCGACAACTCGCTGGCGCTGATTCAAAAAGCAGTAGCCAACCAATATTCTGCGATCATTGATGTCGGCGGCGGTGAATCCACCTTGGTTGATGACTTGCTCAATTCAAGGTTCTCGGATATCAGCATCTTTGATATTTCCGCCACAGCCCTACAGGTTACCCAGCAACGGTTGGGCTCACTGGCGAGCACGGTGAACTGGCTCGTTGGGGATATCACGCAAGCGGATTTGCCGACCCATCGCTATGACGTATGGCATGACCGTGCGGTATTTCACTTCCTGACGCAGCCTGGGCAACGTGCTGCATATGTGCACCAGGTGAGAAAAGCCGTCAAACCCGGGGGCCATGTCATCGTGGCTACCTTTGCGCCCGACGGCCCCGAAAAATGCAGTGGACTTGATGTGGTTCGGTACGATGCCGTGGCACTTCACCGTCAATTCGGGGAGAGTTTTCGACTGATCAAAAGCCAGAAGGAAGCGCACCAGACTCCCTTTGGAACCACACAACAGTTTGTGTACTGCCATTTTCAAATGGCATAAGACGCCTGAAAATTGCATGGTCGGAAAGAAAGACTAGCTCTACTTGGAGTCAGAGCGTGCCGGCTGCAGGGCAGCCCATCTGCAATAACTGCTGGAGACAGCCAAGCTAAATGATTTGGACCCTCAGGCCTGGTTGAAAGACACACCCATCTGGCCACACAGCCGCATCTACGCGGTCACTGCACGGCCAAAAGCAGCAGCTAGCCACCTAGGTGTCTGCGCTGGATGCTCACGCTGAAATAGCTTCTTCGGGTGAAAGTACCCTCCCCAACTCAATGGTCGTATCTGCAATACGACCATCTTCCCTTCAGGAGGGGGATTTCAACCGCTCATGATGAAATAAAAAAGGGCTGAACAGATGTCTGCTCAACCCTTTCTCTAATATGGTCGGGGTGAGAGGATTTGAACCTCCGACCACCTGCACCCCATGCAGGTGCGCTACCAAGCTGCGCTACACCCCGTTTTGCGAGGTCGGTATCATACCCGAACCGACCCAACTGTCCAACAAATTTTGCCGTTAGGACAATAAATCGACAACTTGCTCCAGGTCATGCAATAAATTATCGATGAGTACCTGCACCATGCTTTCATCAGCAGCTCCGACCAGTCCTCGCGCCAAGGGCAAAGCCGTCACTACTTCCTCAGGGCGTACTTCTGTCATTTTTTGGCGCGCGCCACCGATGGTATAACCCTGCTCATACAGGAGGCTGCGGATCTGACGTATCATCACCACATCCTGTCTCTGATAATAGCGGCGATTACCACGGCGTTTCACGGGTTTGAGCTGAAGAAACTCCTGCTCCCAGTACCTCAGAACATGTGGTTTTACATCACAAAGCTCGCTGACCTCACCAATCGTGAAGTAGCGCTTACTGGGAATTTCAGGCAGTAAGGCGTTATTGCTGGGCTCGAGCATGGGACTCTACTCTTTGCTTGAGTTTCTGACCGGGCTTAAAAGTCACCACCCGGCGTGCGGTAATAGGAATCTCTTCTCCTGTTTTTGGATTGCGACCAGGACGCTGCTTTTTATCACGCAAATCAAAATTCCCAAAACCGGACAACTTCACCGGTGTATTGGTTTCCAAGGCCAAGGCAAGTTCCTCAAAAAACATCTCCACCATTTCCTTGGCTTCACGTTTATTCAGTCCCACTTCATCAAACAGGCGTTCCGCCATCTCCGCCTTGGTCAGTGCGCTCATCGTTCAGTCTCTCAATACAGCAGCAAATTCTGTTTTCATCTGTTCCAGGACGATATCTACGTAGCCCTGGACTTCTTCATCCTGCAAAGTTCTATCCCCAGCCTGCCACACTAAAGACAAGGCCAAACTTTTAAACCCTGGGGCTACCCCAGTTCCCGCATAAACATCAAAGATACCTAATGTACTCAAGGCGGGTCCAGCGGCAGCACGCACAACCGACAGCAACTCCGCTGCAGGCACCTGATCGGCCACCACAACAGCCAAATCCCGACGCACCTCAGGAAAACGAGACAGCATGCGGGTAACCGGCATGACCGCCTGGGACAGTGCCTCCCAGTCTAACTCAAATACAAATACCGGCCCCTGTAATTGCAACGCCAGTTCAATATCCGGATGCAACCGCCCCACCTGCCCTAAGCAAACTCCCTGCCGGTACACGGCCGCTGACTGACCGGGATGCAGAGCTGGGTGACGCACTGCCTCAAACCTCACTGTATCAAAACCTGAACCTAAGGCAAGCAGTTGCTCAACATTTCCTTTGATATCATAAAAATCAACCGGCGTCTCTGACCGATTCCAAGCCTCTGCATCCCGTGAACCCGCTATGACCCCTGCCAGCATACGCTGCTGCTGCAGTCCTCCCTCTCCTGGCACAAAGCGTAGCCCTTGTTCAAACAAACGCACGCGTAATTGCTGGCGATGCTGGTTAAACTGCACAGCTTTGACCAATCCTGGCCACAAACTGGTACGCATCACGGCCATATCGGCCGTCATAGGATTGGCTAAAGCCAAAGGTTCGCACTCAGGGTCCAGCATGTGCTGGAGGGTACGATCTATAAAACTATAGGTGATCGCTTCCTGATAGCCGGCATCCATCAAGCATTGCAGCAGGCGATCAGCCCTAACCCTGGATTCAGACTGACGCCCCAGCCCAAGATGTGCTGTCGGCAGTCGGGTAGGCAGGCGATCATAGCCATAGATACGACCTACCTCCTCAATCAGATCAATCTCCTCCCGCACATCAAAGCGCCAGGAAGGCACCTGAACCCAGCATCCATCAGACTGTGGATCTACCTTCATCCCTAAGGCCGTTAAGATCCCGACTATACTCGCTGCCTCTACATTAACACCTAAAACCTGCTGCAAACGTTGAGCACGCAAAAAGATACGAGGATAAACTGGCAAGCCTTCCTTATACTCGGCCTGCATCACAGGACCGGCCTCGCCGCCACAAATCTCCAATACCCATTGTGTGGCGCGTTCAATGGCCAAAGCAGGCAATTCCGGGTCCACACCACGTTCAAAACGATGCGATGAATCCGTGTGTAGCCCTAACTCACGCGCCTTCCCCGCCAAGGCGACGGCGTCAAAATAGGCAGCTTCCAGAACGATCTCTGTGCTGGTAGCACTCACCGCCGAATCAGCACCGCCGACAATGCCCGCCAAAGCCAGCACTGATCGCTGGTCAGCAACAACGGTATGATCAGCTTTCAGGAACAAAGATTGCCCACCCAGAGCTTTCAAAACCTCGCCCGCTCGCGCCTGCCGAACGACTATCCCTCCCTGCAGGGTTGCCGCATCAAAAGCATGCATGGGTTGACCTAATTCCAGCATAACGTAATTGGTGATATCCACGACAGGGTGCACACAGCGCAATCCACTACGCTCAAGGCAACGTCGCATCCAGTCAGGCGTCACAGCATCGGCGCGCAAGCCTGTCATACGCCGCGCCAGATAACGCCCACAGGCCGGCGTCTGCACGTCAACCACCAAGGCAGGCAGATCCTGATTAAAAGAATTTCGGGGAATAACTGGTTCACGTAAGGGACACTGTGCCAATACCGAAACTTCTCGTGCCAAACCACGCACACTCAGACAGTCACCACGGTTAGGGGTAATACCCAGTTCGAGAATGGCATCATCCAACCTAAGCCATGTGGTAAGCGACACACCGGGCTCAGCCGATGCCGGCAGCTCCATCAGTCCTTCACGTTGCTCGGCCAGACCCAGTTCATCGGCACCACACAACATTCCCTGGGAAAGCACACCGCGCAGCTTGCTTTCACGCAACACCATCTCGCCCACACGCCCACCTGGCAAGGCCAACGGAACTAATAAGCCCTCACGAACATTGGCAGCACCGCAAACTATCTGACGCGTCTGTCCGTCACCGACATCAACCTGCACAACACGCAGCCGGTCAGCATTAGGGTGCGGTTGTACATCCAGCACTCGCGCGACAACCACACCTTCAAAACCTCCGGCTAATGGCGTCCAGGCATCAACTTCCAAGCCAGCCATGGTCAGTGCGTGACTCAGACGCTGGGCATCCCAGTCCAGTTCCAACCAACTTCGCAGCCATTGTTCGCTCACTTGCATGACTATCTCGCTTCATTCAGGGCCGACCCATACCACCAGCCAAAGGACTTTAGGCAAATTGCCGCAAAAATCTGACATCATTCTCAAAAAACAAGCGCAAATCCTGCACGCCATAGCGCAACATGGCCAAACGCTCAACGCCCATGCCAAAAGCAAATCCGGTGTAACGTTCTGCATCCACACCACAATTATTCAACACGCGCGGATGTACCATGCCGCAACCACCAATTTCGAGCCATCCGGTCTGTTTACATACCCGGCACCCCTGGCCCTGACAATGCACACATTGCACATCAATCTCCGCTGAGGGTTCGGTAAAAGGAAAATAGGAAGGACGAAAACGAACGGCCACATCCATTTCAAAAAACGCTCTGAGCAACTCCGCCATCATGCCTTTTAAATCAGCAAAGCTGACCCCTTCATCGACCAGCAAGCCCTCGACCTGATGAAACATAGGACTGTGGGTCATATCGGAGTCACAGCGGTAGACACGGCCCGGGCATATGACACGAAACGGTGGCTGTCCCGTTTCCATGGTACGAATCTGCACTGGCGACGTATGGGTACGCAATAAGGTATGCGCATTAAAATAAAAAGTATCATGCATGGCTCGTGCAGGATGATGCGCCGGGATATTTAACGCCTCGAAGTTGTGAAAATCATCTTCAACCTCAGGGCCATCCACCACCTGAAAACCTGCACTGGTAAAAAAGTGACTAAGTCTGTCAAGAACACGACTGACAGGATGACGCGTACCCGATGCCTCATGGCGGCCTGGCAGGGTGACATCCAGACGCTCAGCAACCAATCTCTGTTCTCGCGCCCAGGCTTCTAGATGTTGACGCCGTTCCTCCAGAACCTGCTGCACCTGCTCACGCGCTGTATTGATACGAGCTCCCGCTGCAGGTCGTTCAGCGGCATCCATGCGCCCTAAGGTTTTCATCAGCTCTGAAAACGTGCTTTTTTTCCCTAGGTAGGTGACACGCAACTGCTCTATCTCAGGGACGGTTGACGCTGTCTCGATAGCCTTTAGGGCCTCATCGACCAAGGCCTGCAATTGATCCATAACCTGTCATCCCTCAAGCCACATAAAAAAAGGGAAGCCGGTTTGCCTTCCCTTCTTTCTTTGTTTTCTCATACCTTACCCGACGCCTGACTCATCAGGCATCGGGCAGCCTTCACGCTACCAGAGCGGCTCGGGCACGATCAGCCAAAGCCGAGAACGCTGCAGCGTCATGCACAGCGATATCGGCCAGTACACGACGGTCGATTTCGATGCTGGAACG
Source organism: Pseudomonadota bacterium (assembly GCA_021804355.1). GTDB lineage: Bacteria > Pseudomonadota > Gammaproteobacteria > Pseudomonadales > Moraxellaceae > JABEVH01. Next base: position 21,044 of record JAJZHP010000006.1, read on the forward strand.
CTTCAAACCGTTGATCAGCCGGCTGTAGGACAACCCATTGATACGCGATGCCGCGTTGATGCGGGCAATCCATAAGGCACGGAACTGACGCTTCCGCTGACGGCGGTCACGATAGGCATACTGACCTGCCTTGATAACAGCCTGGAACGCCACACGGTAGACGCGCGAGCGTGCACCGTAATAACCCTTGGCGCGATCCAGGATCTTTTTATGACGACGATGAGCCGTCACACCACGCTTAACTCTTGGCATTGCTCATCTCCCCTCAGGCGTAAGGAATCAAACGTGATACTTCACGCACATCACAGTCTGCGACCATAGTTTTCGGGCGAAGCTGACGAATACGCTTCGGGGATTTTTTAGTCAAAATATGACGCTTAAACGCCTGCTTGCGCTTAAAACCGTTGGCGGTTTTCTTAAAGCGCTTAGCGGCGCCGCGACAGGTCTTGATTTTGGACATGTCATGACACTCTCTTTACGTGGATGGGACCCTGTCAACTGTCGCCAGTACGCCTGGCGTACCGACCGTCTGGGGGTAGAAACCACCGGTTACCCGGTTATTTCTTTTTCTTGGGGGCAATGACCATAACCATCATTTTGCCCTCCATTTTGGGATGTTGTTCAACCACCCCAAACTCGCCGAGATCGACCTCAATGCGTTGCAGCATTTTCAGGCCGAGCTCTTGATGAGCCATTTCACGACCACGGAAGCGCAATGTCACTTTGGCCTTATCCCCCTCTTCGAGGAATCTGACCATGGACTTCAGTTTCACATGGTAGTCAGCTTCTTCCGTCCCCGGCCTCAGCTTGATTTCCTTGATTTGAACCTGATGCTGCTTCTTGCGGGCCTCTTTCTGCTTCTGCTTCTGCTCGAAACGGAACTTGCCGTAATCCATGATACGACATACGGGAGGTTCGGCATCGGAGACGATCTCCACCAGATCCAGTTCCACTTCTTCAGCCGCCGTAAGCGCCTGACGCAAGGGAACTACCCCCACTTGCTTCCCTTCAAGATCAATCAACCGAACTTCACGCGCCCGGATTTCATCATTGATCGCCGGCCGTTTCTCACCCCGAACCTGTTGTTTTTCCACCTTGATTATCATCACTCCGCTGGATTTCTGCCCTTAAGGGCAATCTCTACTGCCAAGCGCTGCACCAAGGTTTCGATACTCATCTGTCCGAGATCTTTGCCCTCACGAGTCCGCACTGCAACAGCACCTTGTTCTAGTTCGCGATCACCCAAAATAATCAGATAGGGTACGCGCTGTAATGTAAGCTCACGGATTTTAAGGCCAATCTTCTCATTTCTCAAGTCCGTGATGACACGCAAGCCTGATTTCTGCAAGGTTTGCTGAACTGAACGGGCATATTCAGCCTGATGATCCGTAATATTGAGCACCGCCACTTGCACAGGAGCCAACCACAAAGGGAACCACCCGGCATAATGTTCAATCAGAATACCGATAAAACGCTCGAAAGAACCCAACACAGCGCGATGCAACATGACCGGCACTTGCCGCTTGCCATCCTCACCCACAAATTCAGCATCAAGACGGCCAGGCAGGAAGAAATCTAGTTGTATCGTGCCACACTGCCATAACCGCCCCAGACAATCTTTCAGCGTAAACTCAATCTTGGGACCATAAAAAGCTCCCTCACCTGGCTGCAGATCGAAAACAACATCCTGCGCTTTAAGCGACTCAGCCAAAGCCTGCTCCGCTCTATCCCATAAATCATCGGTACCTACGCGTTTTTCAGGACGCGTTGATAGCTTGTACAAAATATCGGTAAAACCAAAATCAGCATAAACATCGCGCAGCAGACTGATAAATTGGCCGACTTCACTTTGCATCTGAGCTTCGGTACAGAAGATATGAGCATCATCCTGAGTAAAACCTCGAACACGCATAATGCCATGCAAAGCTCCAGAGGGCTCATAACGATGGCAGGCACCAAACTCTGCCAAACGCAAGGGTAAATCCCGGTAGGAGCGTAGTCCCTGATTGAACACCTGGACGTGACAGGGACAGTTCATGGGTTTAAGTACAAAATCACGCTCTTCAACCGACGTGGTATACATATGCTCGCGGTAGTTCTCCCAATGGCCTGACTTGAGCCAGAGTGACTTATCAACCACTTGAGGAGTACGAATTTCCTGATAATCCAAGGCTTGCAGACGAGAGCGCATATACTGCTCAATAACCTGCCACAGGGTCCAGCCATGAGGATGCCAGAATACCGATCCAGGCGCTTCTTCCTGAACATGAAACAGATCCAGCTGTCGCCCTATCTTGCGATGATCACGTTTTGCCGCTTCTTCTAACCGGGTCAGGTAGGCCTCCAAATCCTTTTTCTGACCCCAGCACGTACCATAAATACGTTGCAGCATTTCATTGTCTGAATTGCCTCGCCAGAAAGCACCCGATAACTTGGTAAGCTTGAATGCCTTCAAATGCCCGGTCGAAGGAATATGAGGCCCACGACACAAGTCTTCAAAATCACCTTGGCGATAGAGCGAAACTTCCTCTCCCGCGGGAATACTACCGATAATTTCAGCTTTATAGCGCTCGCCTATCGACATAAAATAGGCGATAGCCTCGTCACGAGGTAGTACACGTCGCGTGACTACATGATCAGCTTGAGCCAACTCTTGCATGCGTTTTTCAATACGCTCAAGATCTTCGGGCGTAAAAGGGCGTTCAAAAGCAAAATCATAATAAAAACCGTCCTCAATCACCGGACCGATAGTCACCTGGGCGGAAGGATAAAGTTGCTTGACCGCCATGGCCAATAAATGAGCACAGGAATGGCGTAAAACATCGACACCACCGCTATCCTTTTCCGTCAGGATAGCTACTTGGGCATCTTGATCGAGGACAAAGCTCAGATCCACCTCTCGACCATTCACTCGGCCAGCCAAAGCGGAGCGCGCCAATCCGGCACCAATAGATAGTGCAAGATCCTTGACGGTCAAGGGTTCAGAAAACTGGCGTTGCGAACCGTCGGGCAAGGTGATTACAGGCATGATCCATCCTTTGTAACTTAAGGCTTCAGTCGACTAAACCGACCATTGTATATCAGGTCATCATTTTTCGCACGTCAGCATGCTATGATGCCTCGCCATAATTTCCGGGGATGCATACAACGATGCACTACTTCACTATCTTACTGCTAGCCATCGTTCAAGGATTAGCCGAACTCTTGCCTGTCTCCAGCTCAGCACATGTCATCATGGCCGAGAAGTTTATGGGGATAGATCCCACCACGCCGAGCATGACCTTGCTGCTGGTTATGCTCCATACCGGCACCATGCTGGCGGTTATCGTCTACTTCTGGCGCAGCTGGAAAACCACCTATTTTTCTTCCTGGCAGAGTTTTTGGCATCAGTCCTGGCTGGCCGCCCTGGCTACGGGAGCGACTGGGGTCATAGGATTATTACTGCTCAAACTCATCCCTCGCGTCCTGGGTGAACCCAAAAATTTTGAAATCGAACAGATATTTGGCAATACCCATCTGATTGCTGCCTCACTGGCAACCGCCGGTGTGCTTATCTTTCTCAGTGGCTGGTACTGCAGAGAGCAGGAAGGCACGTCTACCCTGACACCTCTACGAGCCCTGATTATCGGAGCTGTTCAGGGCCTCTGCTTACCTTTTCGAGGCTTTTCACGTTCAGGGGCCACCATCTCAAGCGCTCTGATCATGGACATGGCCCGTCGACCTGCCGAGGAATTCAGTTTTGTTCTGGCCGTCATACTAACGCCTCCCGTGATCGCCAGAGAGGTGCTGAGAATAAGTCATCATCAGCCAACACCCCATCTAAGCACCTGGTTGATGCCCAGCTTGTTTGGCATGGTGATGAGCTTTGTGGCAGGCCTGGTGGCACTGCGCTGGTTATCACAATGGCTGGAACACGGGCGCTGGCACTATTTTGGAGTCTATTGCCTGGTAGCCGCGGCGTTGATCGGTTTGGGACACTAGAAATTCCACGTGTAAAACAGATCGATGGCATTTTGCAGAGCTGATACCGCTTGCAGGTAAAAGCTCTGGTTAATGCGATAGCGCAGGGTCAGACTGTTGACGGGCGTAAAAACTCCAACGCCATAACTGACATACAGACTAGGCACCAAGTAAGCCCCCAGAGCTACCTGAGTATCAGTTCCTACGCCTTCCGTACTGAGTGACAGGTCTCGCACACCGATAGCCTCGCCTAGACTATCCGCCACTTTCTGACCACCAAAAGCTCCCACCTGCAAAGCCGCCATTTTACTGTTATTGACTGGCGCACCCACGCCCGGCAGGGCTCCCGCCGGAATCGCCGAGTTATTTACACCAAATAATGCTTGCTGGCGCTCAGGCGCATGTCCAAAAATCAAATAGCTCGAGATTTCATCCTGGGATAGCTGATTATCAGAAATCAGTGTCGACTGCAGTTGATTCGACCACCCTGTGATATGCACTCCTACCGTGACATTAGGATCAAAATCCTTAACGGCTTCAACATCAACCTGAGGATTAGTAGGAGGCCCCAGAAAGATCAGTCGACCCTTGCGCAGTCGCAAATTTTGTCCATAGGACCGGAAGGAAGTCTCCGGATCCATATCGATTTCTCCATGAGCACTCATCACTCCTTGAGCATCCTGTTGAACACCTACCTGCCCAGTCAGGCGACCATCAGCATCAAACCCGCGAAAAGTAACCTTATCGCCTAACAGAACCTCAATATCGTAGATCAGCTTCCAAGGCTGACTTCGCTGACCTGTACTCCCTGACTGGCGATCTACCATGACATCGGGGGAAGGCTGCAATGAGGCATCCCCCGAATCCCGCATGCGGACGTCAGCTTCCTGCACCTTGATGCGCCCTTGTACATTGATTTCGTGAGATTTCACACTAAATTGCAAATCAGGATCCAGAGAAGACTCCACTAAAGGGACTTTCTGCAAACTCAGGCCATGACCTTTCAGACTACCCGCCGTCACCAGAGCGCCGTTCGCCCATTGCGAATCAGCCACAACGGTGGCCTGCCCCTCCTTGCCGCTATCAAACTGCCCGGTCCAGTGCGCATGCTCCCCATCGATATCAGCCCTAGCCTGTATATGACTGAGAGCAAAGACATGTTGTTTTCCTTCTACCTGTCCATCCGTTAATTGCACATAACCGGCATAGCCTGGCTGTTCCAGGCTACCTGACAAAATCCCTTCCGCATTCAGCCAGCCAGACAAACTCTGCATTTGCGGAAAAAATACCCGTAGCGGCTGTACCGCTAAATGACTGACGTGAACATCACCCGATAAAACATGGACCGCTTGCTGGGTATCCACATGGGCATGGATACGTGCCTGACCCAGCTGATCAGCTTCCAGTTGCAGCTGCGAATCCAGCACCCCCGACTGCAAAGAAGATTCCAGGGCTAATCGCTGATAAGGGAGCACCAAAGCCTTACCTTGATCCTGTTGCAACAGGACCTGCCCCTGAGCTGCTTCCATATCCAGATGAACGTCGGGATGCGCACTGTTGGCTGACCACAAGATCTGTCCTTCGCCATGAAGTAAGCCTTGCCAGCGTAATTCCGGAGGTAACCAGTCGTTTAAATCAGCCGCCTGCAGATTTGACAAGGTCAGATGAACATCGCCACGATCCCCTACCTGCAAATCATCCCGCAGACACAAGCTTGCCTGCGCATGCACCCAGCAATGGTGACTGACTCTTAACGTACGTGCAGGCCATACAAAGCTGAGATCAAAGGGCTGAGTGATAGACCAATTCATCGCTTTCAGCCTTATAGAAGCGTCATCAATTTTTCCAGCCCAAAGTTGATCTTGCGCCCTCCACGCACCCTGCCCCTGGCCCTGCAAGTGGCCGTCTACGCCATCAGCATCCCAGCTTATCCTTTGTGCATCCAGCGTCCCATCAACCTTGATGTCCAACGACTGTAGGGTCTGAGCCCCCCATTGAGGAGTTCCCAAGCTAACGATCAACTGGCTATGTTGACGCCCTCCCTGTAGCCACTGCAAAGAACCCTGCGCTTCCTGCGCGGCTACCTTACCGATGTGCAGGTCCTTACCGGTAAACGAGGATTGAATATCAGGCTGATCTATAGGGCCCGAAATTTTTACCTCGCCATTGGCGATTCCATGCCAATCGGGGTTCCAGGAGGAAAGATCAAAAGCCGTTGCCTTCAATTGGCCAACGACCTGTTTCCCCCACTCACCGTCGACCTGAACATGCGCACTCCCCCAATCCACCACCCCTTGTCGCACGACAGCGCGAGGGCTTGCTGATGTGCGCCACTCTCCCTCAGAAAATTCAGCCTGCAGGGGAACGTTTCTTAACTGCCCTGATCCCTTAAACGATGTCAGATGCAGACTCCAGCCCGCTGTACTCCAGTTACCTTGCACGACAGCATCCGTATCCAGCTTTCCAGGCCAGGAAAGCCATAAAGCGGCTGGATTCAGGGCATGGGTCTGGATCTGCCCTTGCCATGACCAGCCTGCTTGATACAGCGCATCACCTTTGAATTCAGCGCTTCCCTGTTCGCTTTGCAGTTGCACCGTTTGCACATGCCATTGCTGCTTATAAGCACGGGTCTCTACCCTGGCATGCAGTATCGGCCAGAACGATGAACGCAGCTCTGCTTGCAATAATCCGCGATGATCTTTCCAGGGGCCTTGCCATTGAAATTTCAGTTTAGGTAAACGAACCTGACCCAGATGGGGAAATACTCGGGTCACTTGCTCACCGTTAAACTCCATGGTGTAAGGAAGATCCAGTCTCGACACCCAGGCCGCCACCTGACCTTCTCCCTGCCAGTGCTCGCCTTGCGGCGTTGTTCCCGACAAGCTCCAATGCGATTGCTGGTCTCTTGCATGACCTTGCGACTGCCAACTCCCTGACCACTCAGGAAAATATAAGCGTAGTGCAGGCCATTGCTTGAATAATCTGATATGACGGGGTTCAAAAACCCATGACCAGTCCAGCTGGTGGTGACCAAACTCAAGATTCAGATGACCCGTACCTTCTCCACCTAGGCCATGGTAAAGCCATTGAGCAATACTCAGGTCATGAAATGTCCCCTGCCCAATAAGGGTATATTGTCCACGCGGAAGCCAGCGTCCTTGCAACTGCAAATCTGCACGGCCCCGGTAAGACTGTAAATCCCCGGCCAGATGCAGGGTGCCCTGTTCAGATTGCAACTGCTGACTACTTAACCAGGGCCAGTTCACCTGTCGCCAGACTGCCCATCCCTGGTACGGCAAATGAGGATAGGTCGTTTGCACCACGGCCTGAACGGTGATCGGTACGCTTCCACCCACGGTTACAGCCTGTACTTTCATATGTTCCAGGGTGTTATCCAGATTCAGCCGCCATGGCGTCATCCCGGCCGCTTCCAGCATGGGCCAACGCATATAGCCAGAAGCCGATAGAGGATAATCATCTTGCAGGCGTATCCACCCATGAATCTCAGCCTGCATGGCTGGGTGAACCAAACCCAGTCCGGCGACGCGCACCTGGGTTCCTACCCAATGACCATCGTGTAAAGTCAGCTGATAATTTTCATAGCGCTTGACGCCACGTTGTACGGTGATTCGATCCACCTGTCCATGCCTGATCACCAACTCTAAGGGAGACCAGAAGCGGTGTAAAACCGTGACGGCAGGCTTATGCTGGGGAAAGTCCAGCTCTGCTTGCTGGATTTTCAAATCATCGATCCACCACTGACCTTGCCATCCGTGTCGCCAGGACATACGTGCTGACACACCGGACAAGTGTAAGTCAAAGGTTCGCGCATGCCAGTCCAGCCGATCAAGATCAATCGCCCCGTTCAGGGCACCTTGACGCCAGACTATGCGCAACCGCCCTGTACTACCCAACACCTGCTCAAGCAAAAAGCGACTGCCCGCGGCTGTATTCACCAAGACATCGACGACACTGCACAGCGTAATCAGCAATAGCAGCAGCAAAAGCAATAATCGCCATATCCCGGTCTGTAGGTGCTGCCTCATAACGGTGGCCCCATGTAAAAATGCAGGCGCACAGGATGACTGGGATCAAGCAATCCAAACCCTACATCCATAGAAATCGGACCCACCGGTGATCGCCAGGAAACACCTACTCCCGTAGATCGTCGTGTGGGACCATGCAGGGAGTCATAGGCATTACCCATATCAAAAAATACATGCGGCCGCCACTGCGGTCGCAACTGATAACCATACTGAATGCTACCCACCGCCAGGTAGTGACCCCCTAGCACGTTACCCTGACTGTCCGTTGGGCCGAGTGCGTTAAACCCATAGCCTCGGATGCTCTGGTCACCACCCGCGAAGAAGCGCAAGGTCGGAGGTATATTGGACCAACGATTGGAGGCAACAGCGCCTGTATCCAGGCGAAAAAAAAACTGATGTCGCTCTGCCAGCGTTCGCAGTAATCGCCAGCCTGCATGCACATCCATCTCATTGGCATCAGAAAGTAAACTTGAACTGCCTCCCTCAATCGTATAGGTCTGCTGATCGCCCCAATCGGGATCCACGCCCCCGCGAGAGTGAGTCAGGGTCCAGCTCATCCCGGGCAGTAACAGGTTAGACCGACCTGTGCTACCATCAGTTCGTGAGAAATCATCCCGATTCCAGTGCAGGTACACCAACCGGTGCCAGCCCTTATCGGTTATCCCGGTGATTTGCGGTCCTAAGACCGTGCTATCCGTTACCGTACCCAAAATAACATAGCGCTGAAAGCCATAGAGAAATTGCAAGGCATCCTCAGGATGTTTGGCCAGAGGAATATTATAGGTGGCTTGAATACTGCTTTGCACTGGGGAAAACTGCGTGTCAATGGCAACACTATGGCCATCCTGGGTCAACAGGGGGCGACTCCAGTTTGCACTGATTCTGGGCCCGATATCGGTGGCATAGCCCAATCCCACGGCCATATTATTGCGTTTACCGGCGACCAGGTTAACCTGAACCGGGATCACATGTTGTACAGCGTTTTCTTGCGGCGCCAGGACTTCCACGGACTTGAAATAATGGCTGTCGAGCAAATTTTTATTCAGTTGCATAATCAGGGAGGCATCATACGGTGTCCCTGGTTTAAAGGGCACCATATGACGCAGTAGCAATCTGGAAACGGGTGGAGTTTTAAAACTGACGGCACCCAGACGATATCGTTCACCTGAATCAAACTTCATGATGATCGTGGCTGTATTATGATCCTGATTGAGGTGAATGACGCGTTCTATCCAATGTGCATCAAAATATCCGTGCGCCCTCGCCAGGCTGTCGACGTTGACTCTGAATTTTTCATAGAGACTTTGATCCAGAACGTCGCCCACCTTGAGGGGCAAATCCGCCACCAGGGCCTGAAAAGAGGGATCATCCTTAGCTTGCCCTTCCACCACGACGTTGAAGCTCTGCACCAGAACTGGCGGCCCTGGCTGGACCTGCATGATGCAGGCATCATTGCCTGAGGCAAAACCGATGTTGGCATGATAATAGCCCAAGGTCTGCATCGTCAGCTGAGCAGCCTCAGACACTTGTAGTCGACGCTCATCATCCCAAAGCACATTATTAGCTGGCAACAAATACTCAACGCTCGCCTTGAGACGTGCGCCTTCGGTATCACTAAGCCCCCGTACCTGAAATTCGCATGCCTGCAAACGGGCCATAAAAAACCCCAGACTAAGGCCAAGCAACCAATATCTAACCGCAACCCTATGACGCAAACATCACTCCCCGACTTGGCAAAAACTTATGAATGGGAGAACATGGAAGCTGACAGGGATGATGCCGGGAATTCCATGAGTAATCAATTCAGTCTTCTAACCCGAAGACGTTTTCTACCTTTTTTTCTTACCCAATTCTTTGGCGCCTTCAACGACAATGTCTTTAAACAGAGCCTAATCATCCTGTTAGCATTTCAGGCCAGCTCATGGACCTCGTTAAGTGTATCTGTACTCACCAATCTTTGTGCAGGTTTGTTCATCCTGCCCTTTTTTCTATTCTCCGCATCTGCCGGTCAATTGGCTGACCGCTATGAGAAAACCCGGGTCATCCGAACCATCAAAATCATCGAAGTAGGCATCATGGGCTTAGCCTGTTGGGGATTTCTGGGACATCACCTCAGCTTGCTGCTGCTTGCCCTGTTTCTGATGGGTACGCATTCAACTTTTTTTGGACCGGTCAAATACGCCATTTTGCCGCAGGTGCTGCATAAAGATGAATTAATTGGAGGAAACGCTCTGGTCGAAACCGGCACTTCATTGGCCATACTGCTCGGTAGCACCCTGGGAGGGCTGCTGATCGCACAGAACAGCCTAGGCATAGAACGTGTTTGTTTGACCTTGGTGGCTATTGCCTTGGTTGGATTAGCCTGTAGTTGGCAGGTCCCCCGCGTCGGTGTATGGGATCGACAGGTGCAGTTAGACCTCAATCCCTGGCGCGAAAGCCTACGTACCTTGCGATACGTTGCGCAACAACGCACGCTATTTCTGGCCATTATGGGTATTTCTTGGTTCTGGTTTTATGGCGCTACCTTTCTTACTCAGATTCCCTCATTTACTCATGACACCCTACATGCTGGCGAACACGCCGTCACTTTATTGCTGACCCTATTTTCTGTTGGCATTGCCTTGGGATCGCTGCTCTGTGAACGTTTATCCGGGCATCAGGTGGAGATAGGTCTCGTACCCTTAGGGGCTCTGGGACTAACCTTGTTTGGCTTTGATCTTTATCTGAGCACCTTACATTTACATGCCTCAGCACCCTTACTAGGCCTGCGTGATCTGTTTCAGTACTGTCCACGCGTATTGCTGGATATTACGCTGATCGGAGTATTCGGTGGTTTTTACATTGTTCCGCTTTATGCCTTGATACAGAGCCGTTCTGAACCCGAGCATCGCTCGCGCGTAATCGCTGCCAACAATATTTTGAATGCAATGTTCATGGTAGCCTCTGCCCTGCTGGCCGTGGTAGCCCTGAGTGTATTCTCATTAAGCATACCGCAGCTTTTTTTAGGCACCGCCCTATTAAGTGCTGCCGTCAGCCTGTATATCTACTCGTTGGCACCTGAATACCTGATGCGCTTTCTTATCTGGATACTGATGAGCCTTTTTTATCGCATAACGCGCAAGGGCACAGAACATATTCCCGAGCAAGGTGCCTGCATACTGGTCTGTAATCATGTCAGCTTTTATGATGCCCTGATCATTGCTTCCGTCTTACGGCGCCCACCGCGCTTTATCATGGATTATCGTATATTCCAGACCCCTCTCCTGGGTTTTATCTTCCGTACCGCACGCGCCATACCTATAGCTCGCAAAGAAGAAGACCCTGTTATTCTGGAAGCAGCCTACCAAGCTATTCAGCAGGCTTTGGAAGATGGCGATATGATATGCCTGTTTCCCGAAGGAGCACTCAGCAAAGATGGTCAAATGGCCCCTTTCCGCGCCGGTATCAGCCGCATTCTGCAGGCATCGCCCGTTCCGGTGATACCTATAGCTCTGCGCGGGCTTTGGGGCAGCATAGCCAGCCGTAAAGGCGGCCCCGCCTTCCGTCATCGCCCTCGACGCTTTCGCTCTCCCGTCGAGGCGGTTATTGGTACCGCCATACCCCCTGAATCAGCGACACCTGAACGGCTATATCATGAAGTGCAAAACCTACGAGGTGACTGGCTTTAATCGTTGACGATACTCTCCGGGGGTCACACCTTGCTGACCCTTAAAATGGCGAATAAAGGAGCGACTTTCGGCAAAACCTAGCCGCCGCCCGATATCTTCAACAGACAAATCAGGTTGAGCCAGATAAGTCATGGCCAGTTCATGGCGTAACTCATCAAGCAATTGCTGGTAGGACGTTTGTTCTTCTGCCAGTTTTCTGTGCAGAGTTCTGACGTTCATGCCCATCTGCTGCGCCACAAAATCCTTGCGCGGGGAGCCATCACTCAACATGGAGCGCAACAAAATCCTCACCTGGTCACCCAAGCGATAACTTTCACGCAAGGACTTGAGCAACTGCTGCGCATGATTTTCCAGGGTATCACGCAGGAGCACATCGGGCTGCCGTAGTCGCAAGGACATCATGGCAGGAGACACCACCAAGGCCGAATGCGGCTGATTAAAATACACCGGACAACGAAAGACTTGCTGGTAATGCTTGAGCAGACTGCGATCTTCAGGAGGGTCATGCTCAAAACGTACCGCCTGGGGTGATCGATCAGGCTCATCCGCAATCCAGCGCGTATAAACCACCCAGGAAGCCAGTACATTTTCCACGATATGCCGTCTTACCCTGGCTTCCTCAAACCTGCATTTCCACAGCACAGCCACCGACCCAGGCTCATGCAACAAGGAAGAGGTTCCCATATCTCCCACCAAACGTTCGTACATAATCATCCGGCTTAGTACTTCCGAAAGATTATTGGATGTCATGGCTATATAACCCATGATGCTATAGGAACCCGGTTGAATATGTTGTGAGGTATACAGCCCAAATAGCGGATTGGCGCAACGGGGTAAAACATACTCCAATAGCCGCTGCAAGACCTCACCTTCTAGGCGTCCGTTATTGTCCACCAACATATCGGCACTAATTTCCGCTTCCGCCAATAGCCTTTCTCGGTCCAGACCAGCCGCTTCGGCACTGCGAACGTACTGCATGAGTGCAGGTACCGAGATATACCCTAGACCAGGAACGTCATCCTGCATGAAGATTACCTCAACAAGTCATTGGCCCTACCTGCCTCATAGTCTAACAGAGCTAGACAGGCTCGCCAGTAATCCTTATAATGCGCGCCTTGTTTGATGCAGGCGATTAGCTCAGCTGGTTAGAGCACCACCTTGACATGGTGGGGGTCGTTGGTTCGAGTCCAATATCGCCTACCATTTCTTAGCTGTAAATTTTCCTTATCCAGCCTGTAGATGCTGTCCGGGCATAATTTTTTCACACGATTTTCATTGACGACATAACCCATCCCCTCTTATAGTGTGCGCACGCACAATCTGAAGTTGGTCAAGCGCAGTTCATAGGTTTACCTTTCTGGTACTTTCTGTTGATCATATGCTCGCCTTGTTTTGAATTCGTGCGTAACCGAGCACCGCTCATATAATCTGGAAATGAGGTAGTTGATATGGCAACGGGAACAGTTAAGTGGTTCAACGAAACCAAGGGTTTTGGATTCATTACGCCTACGGACGGGGGACCTGACCTGTTCGCCCACTTCTCCGAAATCGTGGGATCTGGCTTTAAGACCTTGCATGAAGGCCAAAAGGTGACTTTCGAGACCACACAGGGCCAGAAAGGTCCTCAGGCCTCCAAGATTCAACCGGCCTAATCCCTTCGTGGATTGACCATAAAAACCCTGCTTCGGCAGGGTTTTTTTCTTCGTGGAGCCAGAGCCATGCGGCGTAGCGTATTTTTTATCTCTGACGGTACCGGCATCACCGCCGAAACCTTAGGTCACAGCTTACTAGCTCAGTTTGACCAGATTACTTTCGATGAACAGGCCATCCCCTACGTTGATACCCCTGAAAAGGCCCTGGCGGCTGTTCAGACCATCAATGTGCGGGCTCAACAGGACGGCATTCGACCTATCGTCATCGACACCATCGTCAATCAGGAACTACGCCTTATCCTGCGCCAGGCCAATGCCTGCAAACTGGATGTCTTCGACACCTTTGTCGGCATCTTGGAACAGGAACTTTCCACGCATTCAGCCAATGCCGTCGGCAAATCACACTCTATTGTCAGCGATGCTGACTACGGAGTACGCATTGATGCCGTCCATTTTGCTCTGGATAATGACGATGGTGCCCGTACCCGTCATTATGACAAAGCTGATGTCATTCTTATCGGCGTCTCTCGTTCAGGCAAAACTCCCACCTCCATCTATATGGCCTTACAATTTGGCATCCATGTAGCCAACTATCCGCTGACCGAAGAAGATTTTGATGACATCGCACTGCCTGAAGTACTACGACCCTACAAGAAAAAACTTTTTGGCTTGACCATAGAACCTGAGCGCCTATCAGCCATACGGCACGAACGCAAACCAGATAGCCGCTATGCCACGTTGCGCCAATGCGACCAGGAGATTCGGGCAGCCCAGGCCATCTATAACCGCGAGGGCATACCCTTTATCAACAGTACGCACCTCTCGGTGGAAGAAATTTCTACCAAAATTCTGGCCATGGTTGGCCTTAAACGACGACTGGTCTGAGAGCCGTCACGAGTAATAGGCGTTTTCACGGACACTATGGTCGGTAGAGTCCGTGACACGAGCGATTTCTGGAATACGCTCACGCAAGGTCGCTTCCACACCATCACGCAAAGTCATATCAACGGCTGAACAGCCCTGACACCCGCCACCAAACTTTAAGACAGCCGTTAACCCATGTTCTGCATCATCGAAAATCTCTATCAAGCTGACATGGCCACCATGCGCTGACAACCCCGGATTGATTTCAGCATATAAAACATGGTTGATACGCTCTTCCAGACTGGCATCCGGTCCTAAGTTCGGTACTTTGGAACGCGGGGCTTTGAACGTCAGCTGCCCACCCATGCGATCCTTATGGTAATCAACTACAGCGTCTTCCAGGTAGGGCACACTACGGTTTTCAATATAGGCCGTAAAGTCAGCATAGGCATGCGGCACATCATCCACCTCTGCCTCCCCTTGCATACAATACGCCATACAACACTCTGCCTTGGGTGTGCCAGGATTTTCAACAAAAATACGCACACCCATACCCGGGGAGCTCTGGCGTTCAAGCAATTCCTTGAGATAGCCCTGTGCAGATTCCGTGATGGTGATATGTGGCGAACGCACTTCTGTCATGACCTATCCTCCCAACTATAACCTAGTAATTCACTAGGCTTTATAGTACACCCAAATTACCTTCTGACGCACCCCCCTGCAGTTCTGTTAAACTGAACACTTTTCTGGGAGTCATGCCATTTGACATACCTCCCTTTGTGGCAGGATATCCTGCCCGATAACCTTAACTTCTGGAGGAAAGCAAGAGAGTATCCTCGTGGATCCTCTCTTGCCCAGCAACGATGACACGACTCGCTTCTCTGCATGCCGCATTAAAACAACGCATTCTTGTGCTCGATGGCGCCATGGGCACCATGATACAAACCCATGGGTTATCCGAAGCGGACTATCGTGGCCTGCGCTTTGCTGAACATCCTTCTGACCTCAAGGGCAATAATGATCTCCTGACGCTGAGCAAACCCGAAGTTATAAGAGGCATTCATGAGGCTTACCTGGAAGCCGGTGCTGATATTCTGGAGACCAATACCTTTAACAGTACGCGCGTTTCACAGGCTGACTATGGCCTTGAGTCCCTGGTCGAAGAACTGAACACGGCAGGAGCTGCCCTGGCGCGGGCTGCCTGTGATGCCTTTACGGCGCGTGATGGTCGTCCGCGTTATGTTGCAGGGGTGCTAGGCCCCACGTCTCGCACCTGTTCCATATCTCCTGATGTCAACAATCCTTCATTCAGGAACGTCAGTTTTCAGGAACTGGTCGAAAACTACCGTGAGGCGGTAGCTGGCCTGGTTGCTGGTGGCGCTGACATCATCATGATAGAGACCATCTTTGATACCCTGAATGCCAAGGCAGCTGTTTTTGCTACGCGTGGCTGGCTGGATGAACACGGCCTGGATCTGCCTGTCATGCTATCAGGTACTATTGTGGACCAGTCGGGGCGTACCCTCTCCGGCCAGACCACCGAAGCCTTCTATAACTCATTGCGACATACTAAGGCATTGTCTGTCGGCCTTAATTGCGCTTTAGGACCCGATTTATTGCGCCCCTACGTCGAAGAGATAGCCCGCGTTGCCGAATGCTATGTTTCCGTCCATGCCAATGCTGGCTTGCCCAATGCCTTTGGCGGTTATGACCTGGATGCTGAGGAGATGGCCAAACATGTCAGCGACTGGGCAGCTTCTGGTTTTATCAACATAGTCGGTGGCTGCTGTGGCACCACGCCTGCCCATATCAGAGCTATTGCCCAAGCGGTTCGTGGCCAGCCTCCACGTCAACCTGTCGAACCTGACCACCGTTGCCGTCTCAGTGGGCTGGAACCTTTTAATATCGACCGCAGCAACCTGTTTATCAACATCGGTGAACGTACCAACGTCACCGGTAGCGCGCGATTCAGGCGTTTGATCAAGGAAGACAACTTTGCTGAGGCCACGGAAGTCGCCTTGCAACAGGTACAGTCGGGAGCCCAAATCATCGATATCAATATGGATGAGGGTATGCTGGATTCACAGCAGGCGATGATCACCTTTTTAAATCGTATTGCTACCGAACCCGATATTTGCCGTGTACCCATCATGGTCGACTCCTCCAAATGGGAAATCCTTGAAGCGGGTTTGCAATGCATACAAGGCAAAGGCATTGTTAACTCCATTTCGCTGAAAGAAGGTCAGGAAGAATTTTTACGTCGAGCCCGACTGTGCCATCGTTACGGCGCAGCGGTCGTAGTCATGGCCTTTGACGAGAACGGCCAGGCCGATACCCTGGCGCGCAAACAGATGATTTGCCGACGCTCCTATGATCTATTAGTTGCCGACGGCTTCCCCCCCGAAGATATTATTTTTGATGCCAATATCTTCGCTATAGCCACAGGTATGGATGAACATAATCATTACGCTGTGGACTTCATCGATGCCTGCCGTTACATCCGAGATCAGCTTCCTTACGCCCTGTCTTCTGGCGGCGTATCCAACGTCAGTTTTTCATTCCGCGGCAATGATGTCGTGCGTGAAGCTATTCATGCTGTTTTTCTTTTTCATGCCATACGTCATGGATTGAATATGGGCATCGTCAATGCTGGCCAGTTGGCTATCTATGATGACTTGCCCAGCGAGTTGCGTGAACACGTTGAAGATGTGGTGCTCGACCGCCGCCCTGATGCCACGGAACGTCTGCTGGCCATTGCAGACAACTATCGCCATAGTGGTGGAGCTACCGCACAGACGACCGACTTGAGTTGGCGGGCCTGGCCTGTCGATAAGCGCATAGAGCATGCTCTCGTCAAAGGTATTACTACCTATATCGAAGAAGATACAGAATTGGCCCGCCTCGCCTCCAGCCGCCCTTTGGATGTCATAGAAGGCCCGTTGATGGCAGGCATGAATATTGTTGGCGACCTGTTTGGTTCTGGCAAGATGTTCCTCCCCCAGGTCGTCAAATCGGCACGCGTCATGAAGCAATCCGTGGCGTACCTCATCCCCTGGATAGAACAAGAAAAAGCCTCTTCCAGCAGCAAAGGCCGCATCTTGCTGGCTACCGTCAAGGGCGATGTGCATGACATCGGCAAGAATATTGTCGGTGTGGTTTTAGGTTGTAATGGCTACGATATCATTGACTTAGGCGTCATGGTCTCCGCTGAAAAAATACTCAATACGGCTCGAGAACAACATGTCGATATCATTGGGCTTTCCGGCTTGATTACGCCTTCACTGGATGAAATGGTCCACGTAGCTCGTGAAATGCAGCGCTTGGGCTTCAACCTGCCACTGCTGATCGGAGGAGCCACCACTTCCAAAGCCCACACGGCTCTTAAAATTGAACCTCATTACCTGAACGATGCCGTTATTTATGTCACCGATGCCTCCCGTGCTGTGGGTGTCGCTACCGCCTTGTTATCCGCGGAGATGAAACCTGCCTTTGTTGCCGAACGACGCCAGGAGTACCTCGACGTTCGCGAACGCATGGCACAGCGCAAACCTAAAGCTGAGCGTTTAAGTTATCGCCAGGCTATTGCTCAAAAGTTTCAGGGAGACTGGGCTCAAGACCTGCCTGTCCGCCCACATCAGCTAGGCTTGCAAGTATTCGATGACTATCCGCTGGCCGAACTGGTGCCTTATATCGATTGGACACCCTTTTTTGTGTCCTGGAACCTGGCTGGAAAGTACCCCGCCATTCTGCAGGATCCGGTGGTCGGGGAAGCAGCCCGGTCGCTGATGGCTGATGCAGAAGCCATGCTGGAGCAGTTGATTTCCCAGCATCAGATACAAGCCAAAGCTGTCTTTGGCCTCTGGCGCGCCAACAGCGTGCGGGATGATGATATCGAGGTCTATGCTGATGAACAACGTCACCACGTGATCGCTACTTTGCACCAATTACGCCAGCAAAGCGACAAAGTGAGCGGAAAGCCCAATTACTGCCTGGCTGACTTTATCGCTCCGCAAGGCCTAGCTAACGATTATATCGGGGCCTTTGCTGTCACGGCGGGTCATGGTGTGGACGAGGTTGCCCAACGCTATGCCGATGCAGGGGATGACTATAACGCCATCCTGGTTAAGGGTTTAGCCGACAGGTTAGCTGAAGCTCTGGCAGAACGCCTGCATGAACGCGTACGCCAGGACTATTGGGGCTATGCACAGGATGAGCGACTCGATCGCGACCAACTCATACGCGAGCATTATCGTGGCATACGACCTGCGCCTGGCTATCCAGCCTGCCCAGATCATACCGAAAAAGCCACACTGTTCCAACTTCTGGATGCGCCCAAGCACACCGGCCTGCAATTAACCGAACACTTCGCTATGTGGCCTGCTGCAGCCGTCTGTGGGCTCTATCTGGCACATCCCCAGGCCTGCTATTTCAACGTAGGCAAGTTAGAGCGGGACCAGATTGCCGATTATGCTAACCGCAAGAACTGGTCCCTCAAGGAAACTGAACGTTGGCTATCACCTAACTTAGGCTATGAACCTGATTGACAAGAGCTTCTCCAGCCCTTGCTGCATGCCTGCCGAGAGCGACCCGGTGAGCCGCTGCAGCCAGGGTTGGGGGAGATTGAAACTCAGCTCATAAACCTCGGCATGCTCACATTGCCGACTTAAGTAATCATCACTGGTCGATATTTCATCGATCAGACCGAGTGCCAGAGCGCGCTGACCATACCAGTGTTCTCCCGTAGCAACACGCTCAACATCAACCTGAGGACGCGCTTCATGCACAAATTCCTTAAACAAAACATGCGTATCTTCCAGCTCTTCCTGAAATTTGCGTCTCCCTGCCTCGGTATTCTCTCCCAGTAAGGTCAAGGTTCGCTTGTAAGCACCCGCTGTATGTAATTCGATGTCAATATCATGGCGCTTTAACAAACGATTGATATTGGGCAACTGAGCAACCACGCCGATGGAACCGACAATGGCAAACGGGGCTGCAACGATGCGATCACCTAAGGCCGCCATCATGTAGCCACCACTGGCAGCCACTTTGTCTACGCAAACCACCAGATTTAATCGGGCTTGCCGCAAACGCTGAAGTTGCGAAGCTGCCAGGCCATAGCCATGCACCATACCTCCCGGGCTTTCAAGACAAAGCACCACGCGATCCTGCTCAGGCCTGGCCACCTGAAGTAGAGCCGTGATTTCTTCACGCAAATGAGCGACGGCTGAGGCACGCAGGTCTCCTTCAAATCGCAAGACAAACACCTTGGCCTGATCGGCTGTATGGGCAGCTTCCTTGGCTTTGTCTGCCTTTTTTTCATCCTTATAGAGTTTTTTTAACGCTTTACCGGAAAGTAACTGCTCCTGTAACTGCAAACGGAACTGCCGAAACTTTCCATTAAGATGTTTAAGCTCCAAACTACCTTCAGGCGTACGCTGACGACGACTGACACCACTGATAGCTAGCAAAACAGCTATGATCGCCAAGACCCCCGTCACTACCTTGGCTAAAAACAAGGCATACTCCATCAATCCATGCAACAACATCATTTATCCCCTAGTCCCCTAATCAACCACGACATACACGTCGCAAGTGTGCATCAATCAGCGCTCTGGCCAAACTGCCCTCTGGCGGCAAACTTCCAAGTGCATCGGGCT
Organism: Pseudomonadota bacterium; assembly: GCA_021804355.1. GTDB lineage: Bacteria > Pseudomonadota > Gammaproteobacteria > Pseudomonadales > Moraxellaceae > JABEVH01. The sequence goes on from JAJZHP010000006.1 coordinate 40,891, forward strand.
CAAACCAGCGTGCCTCCACGATTTCTTCCGGATCAGGACGCAATTTACCCGACAGGTAAGTGGCGTGATACCCCAGCATCAAGGAATGCGGAAAGGGCCACGACTGACTGCGAAAATACTGGAGTTCACCAACACGCAAACCCACTTCTTCATAAACTTCACGATGCAACGCCTCTTCAGCCGACTCGCCCGCTTCGATAAAACCCGCCAAACAACTAAAGAATGGCTGAACGAACCGCACCCCATGAGCTAACAGCATGGCATCACCATGCGTTACCAGGACGATGATACAGGGATTGATACGCGGGTAGAAGGTCAGTTGACATGCAGGGCATATAAGCGCGCGTTCATGAGTCACCACCGTCAAGGCCGTGGCACAACGCGAACAAAAACGATAATCGCGCTCCCAGGTTAGCACTTGCGCAGCGCGGCCAGCTAAAGCCTGCAGTTTTTCATCAGCCATGAACATAGCCTGACGTAAACTCATGCGAGCGTGCGTGGGCATAGATTCTGGTGATAACCCTAATACCACAACAGGTTGATTCTGCCAGTAACCCAGCATGTGCTCGCTGCTAGCCTGATCGCACCAGCCTTCATGCTCCAGCTCAGACCTCGACCAGAAAGGGGAACCCTGGCTATCTAAAATCAACTTCCCATCAGCCATGACCAGTCCGGCTGCATGGGTCAAATCGGCTGGCAACTCCGTCGCATGGACAAACGCAGCAATCACGCTGCCACCGGTTGCAACACCGGGAAACCTAATTCAGCTACACTATTCTCAGCCAGCAGCAGCACAGAATCTCCCATAGGTTTGAATGTCTCCATACTTTCAAGATAATAATCCACGCTGGATACCGCATCAGCCAGTAGCTCCATATCCGACATGGAAGGATCCTGGTCGGTTTGCAGCAACCGGATTTCAATATAGGCTGCCACTTGTTTAAGTATCTGCGCTCCGCGCTCCAGATTCAGAAACGACAGACCTCCTGCCACGGAATTCAAGGTAGAAGGCACATTAGCCAAATGCATGCGATCATAATGGGCTTCCAGAAAGGAAGTCACAGCGCGTTTGGCCAGCGATAACCCCGACCGGGACTCTGACACCAGCATGGCTCTAGCTTCATCCAGCTGATGTAAGGAAATTTTACTGTTGATGATGGGCGTCTCTGATTTGGGAGAGACATCTTTAAGCAGTAAGGTCATGGCATTTTCAACACTGAGCAACATATCAACCAGACCATTCAACTCGGTTTCTGAAGGCTCGCCTGTCCAGGCTATCACGCGATCAGCCCAGCGCGCCGCCTGCTGGCTGACCTCCAGTTGGCCTAACATCACCAGAGTTTGAGACAATCGACGGATCTGCCTATCCAGAGGCTCAGTTTCACCCATGGGAGAAACTCCTCGCGACAGGAGATCCAGAGCATCTTTAATCTGTGCAGTTTCTTCAGCCAACACGGAACTGACCGTACGTAATACTGAACTGCCCGGCCCACACATCAACTCATATTCTTCCGTTAACTGTTCCTGATTCAAACAACGTTCACGTAAATGATAGGCTCTTTGTACCTGTTCAACCCAAGTGCCTTCCACCCCTAACGCCACGAGGTACAGGGACGAACTCAACCAGGATGCCGGTGATGGTTGTTTACCCTGAACCAAGGCACATAGCATGCGTTCAAGACGCGCCAGCCACTGTTTTCTGGCTTGAGTCATGGCCACGCCACCTCCCAGGGCTTGTATAGCGGCAAGGATCACCATCAACAGATCCGCCGTACCTGGCAGCTCACATAACTGTACAGCCTTTTGCATGGCCATCAGCATCATATGACTGTGGCCGGGATCATCGCTCTCGCGCAGCACCCCTAACAAACCCAGCTGATATACTTGATGAGCCCGCTTTAGCCGTCGAGCACGCTCCGTGGCAGCTATCTTGACGCGCTCACCAGCAAGTCCAGCCACCAGATTTTCGTTCGCCAAAAAATCTCCATCGGGCAACAAAGGACGTCGCAGGGCCACCAGCGATTTATTGATGGCAGGTATAAGCAGCTGTGGCCACGCCTGATCCTTGATCTGCACATATTCCAGATAGCAACCCAGCACCATGAGCCCTTGACCCAAAGCATCAGCCAGCTGGCTCTTGTCCTGGTCCGCTGCAAGCTGATCGATAGCCAGCAGTAACTGCTTACAGAGATCTACCAAGGTATCTGCATAGGTCAAACCTACCAGCTGCATGGCGCCCCAAACCTGTGCCAAGCCTTCCATCGCCTGATGACATTGTTCATCGCCACCTTCTTCCAGATAAATTTCCAGGACCGACTGAACCGTCGTCAGTGTTTGATCGACCTCAGCCTTGACCAAGTTCAACGATGCCCAGCGCGACGCCCTCACCATAGCCCTATCCTTTCAGAGATTGCTCTAAGAATTAGTTCAAAAAATTCATAAAATCAAGATGTTTGAGCCGATTCCTTACGCTCATTCAATAACCAGAGACAACGCCCCCCGCTCGCCTTGTCGAGATTCTCTTTATACCGTTCATGCGCTTCATGCTCCTGATCCGAGGGCAGTATCAGGCGCAGAGGCATGGAGCGAGGCGGCAGAGGCCTGCGTTGCTCCTGCATGGACGGAGAAGTTGCCTCTGACTCTTCTTCTCCTTCTTCCAGTGACATACCCACCTGACCGCCGGTTAAAGCCAGATACACATCAGCCAGAATCTCAGCATCCAGCAAGGCACCATGAAAGTTTCTGTCTCGCTGCGGCACTTCGCAGCGTTTAACTAAGTGATCCAGGCTATTGCGTTGCCCAGGATATCGACGCCTGGCTACGACCAGGGTATCAATAATACCGGCAACATGATCCTCAAGCCTGGGACCCGGAGGCGACAAACGTTGCAGTTCATGGTTAATAAAACCAACATCAAACGTAGCGTTATGAATAATAAGTTCAGCGCCCTGTACAAACGCGAGAAAGGCTTCGGCCAATTCACCAAATTTGGGTTTATCCTGCAACATGGCCCAGGTAAAACCATGTACTTTGGTGGCCTCAGCATCTATTTCACGTTCAGGATTGAAATAGTAATGCAGCCTGTTTCCCGTGGGTCTGCGCCCGACAAGCTCAATACCGGCAAGCTCGATCAACCTATGCCCCTGATCTGCAAAGAGCCCTGTCGTTTCAGTATCCAGTACGATTTGCCGCATTATCTGCTTCCATCCTTTTGCATGCGATCAATGGCTAAATTAGCCAGTTTATCCACATGTTCGTTCTCTACATGTCCTGCATGACCCCGTACCCAGTGCCAAGTCACACGATGCCGCTGTTGTTCTGTATCTAAGGCTTGCCAGAGATCGATGTTTTTCACCGGCTGTCGCTGCGCTGTTTTCCAGCCTCGGGCTTTCCAGGCTGTTACCCATTCGCGCATGCCATCGCATACATAACGCGAGTCGGTGTAGACCTTTACTTCACAGGGACGTTTCAGCGCACGTAAACCCTCAATGACCGCCGTTAGCTCCATACGGTTATTCGTCGTCATGAGTTCACTACCTAATAGCTCTCGATCCTTGTCACCGCAGCGCAACAGCACCCCCCAACCTCCTGGGCCTGGATTACCTCGGCATGCTCCATCCCCATAAAGCTCTACCTGGTGAGTCACCGGTTCATTCTCATCTGCCATGCAGCACATCCTCTATCCACGAACCTCCATCATCGCTGATGGATACTTTGAACAATTTAACACAGGAACTCATGAACACCTGTCCGCGCATTCCCCTTCTTAGGCGAGTTCGTATACCAGCTTTGCACCAAGAGGGGGGTCAAGCGGACGGTTTGGATTTTGACTTTGCTTTGGCCTTGCGTGTGTGTTCTCATGTTTTCCATACTTGCGCCTTAACGAATGGTGGTAGTATATCACTCATGCAAATCGGCAATCGCTTTCGCTGTTATCCCACCCCTGCACAGGAACGAATCTTGTTGCAGTGGATCGGTTGCCAACGTCATATCTATAATGCCAAAGTGCGTGAGGATCAGTATTT
>JAJZHP010000080.1 GCA_021804355.1 Pseudomonadota bacterium
CTCCGCTATTTAGTCAACGATTATGCGCCATGGGTGCGGTAGGCGCTGGACAGACCACCAAGCTATGCAATCAACTGATTGTGGCTGCCAACAGCCTGTTAATTGCTGAAGCTGTTGCACTCGCACAGAACGCAGGAGTTGATGCACAGGCATTAGCGCCTGCCTTAGCTGGAGGCTTTGCTGATTCATTGCCCTTGCAAATTCTGGCTCCGCGTATGGCCAAGCATGAGCATGAACCCGTACAGTGGAGAATTGCCACTTTGCATAAGGATCTCAGTCATGTACGGGACCTGGCTACGCAAGCAGGGCTGCATCTTCCTGTCGCCCAACGAGCGCTGGATCAGTTAACTATCGCCATGCAATCCGGAGCTGCCGCTTTAGATCTCAGCCATATCATCGATTTGTATGACATGCAGAAGGAATCACCTGCATGCTGAATTTTTCTGCGAACCTTTCAATGCTTTTTCAGGAGTTCCCGTGGCCCCAGCGCTTTGCTGTCGCGCGGGAAGCCGGCTTTGAAAGCGTTGAAATCCAATTTCCCTATGAGTTACCCTGGCAGGAAATTCGCCGTCAACTCGACGATAACGGACTACACTTGGCGTTAATCAATGTCCCTGCCGGAGATTTACTGTCCGGAGGCTTGGGTTTAGCTGGCGTTGCCTCACAACAATCCGCTTTTCAGGAAGCCGTGCAGCTAGCCGCTGAATACGCCAGCGCCCTGGATGTTCCTGCTGTCAATGTACTTGCCGGACGTCAAACTCCTGATCGCCCCCTAGCCGACAGTCTGCATACCCTCGCCTACAACCTGACCTACGCTGCAGATATCTTTGCCGGTGAGGACATCATCACCTGTTTTGAAGCCATCAATACCTACGACATGCCTGATTTTCTCATCAGCGGCGTTGCTCAAATGCAGGATATGCTCGATGCTGTCCAACATGACTACTTGCGTATGCAGTTTGATATCTACCACATGGCTCGCATGGGGGAAGATATCCTCTCAACGCTGCGAGAAAATATCCAGCTCATAGGTCATATTCAATTTGCTGACCTTCCTGGCCGTGGCGCCCCCGGGACGGGCCGATTACCACTCGCTGATTATTTTGATGAAATTGCCAAGCTGCCTTATCGTGGCTGCACAGGTGCTGAATACCGCCCACAGGGTCCAACCCTCAGCTCACTGGGATGGATGCGCCGTTAAGTCTATTGCCTTTTAAAATGCTGCTTCCCCATGAGGGGCGTGAGCAGGGGCTGAACTCCCAAGGCTCGTATTTCATCCAGCATCCCAGGCAAATCAACACCGGGCAATACCTGAGGTTCATCCTGAAGGGGGGTCATCATCGTATCCCAGTGACAAGGCAGGATATAGCGCGGTTGTAATAACTCCACGACTTCACGAACATAACCTGGGCGGTATTGTCTGCCTACAGCGCACAAGCAGACCACATCTGCCCTTCTTCCCTGTAAATGCTCCGATATAAAGTCGGCAGAATCAATATGAACTATACGCAAGGCACCGGTATCTATCCACCAGTTCAGCACCAGCCCATGCCGCAATTCATGGACACGCGGTGGCCAGGGCGGAGGCTCAGTCATATCCCCTGGGAAGGGAATTCTGCCAAAAATAGCTTTCCCGTGACGCGAAGGCAAACCTCGCACCGTCCAGGACCCACAAGCTATATCCTCATGGCCTTCCGTACGGCACAACTGATGCTCAGGCAAGCCTGCAGCCCGACCCACTTGCATCACCGCCGGGGACCCCACCAACCTCGCCCCCGTCTGTTGACATAGCAAAGGAGCATCCAGCACATGGTCATAATGAGCATGTCCTACGAGCACATCATCGGCATGAGGGATATATCGCCGCAACAGTTCAGCATTAGGTCTAAGACGACGACATAGCGTGGTCACCAGGTTAGTACGCGTTAAAAAGGGATCAAGCACCATACAGCGATGTTCATCCTGCAATACAAAACCGGCTGTTCCCAGATAAGTCAGCGTTAAGTCAGGTTGTGGGTCTGACAACTCATAATACTCAGTCTGGTTGATATTTCCCAAACCAGGCAATCTGCCCCTGCCCATTCCCCGTCTCCTTACCAGACAATAGAGGTGTCTGTTGTCGATTCCCTGACCAAGCGCAAAGACTCCTGCGCAGATTCAATCAGCATACGAGTTTCTTGCGTCAAATGCGGAACCATACTGGACACCCCCATATCGACATGCAGCAGCCCCGAAGGCTCATCTTCATGTAAAATTTCCAGTTGATTAATCTCATGTTCCAGCGTTTCCATGACAGCGCGTGCACCTGCAGCTGAGGTATTGGGCAATAATAATAAATACTCATCATGCTGGTGACGCGCACAAACATCTACAGCACGTTTGCATATTTTCTCAAGCACTCTGGCTAAAGCTGCCAAACAGCGATCGCCCGCAGCGTAACCATAGCGTTGATTATATGCTCCAAACAATCGAATATCTAAAATCAGCAAGGATAAAGATTGCCGCTCACGTCGAGCGCGTTCCCATTCTCTTTCCATCAATTCATTAAAATAATGGGGATTTAACAACCCGGTAAGCCGATCATGACGAGCGGATTGATCCTGCTGTATGCTCATGCTTTCCAAAGCTAATTTCTCAAGCACAAGCAATCGTTCTTGCAAAAAAATGCGTCGATCACGGTACTCCAGCAAGCCACCTAATAGGATTCCATACGCCATACTCAGGCCAACATACTGAAAAAACTCCAGCCAGTCCGGCCATAGTTTAAGTAACAACCCCCAGCCTAAAGCCATCAGTATCGCTGCCGAGGTCACCATAAAGGCAGGTAATAGTCGCATACGGCTAAAACTGAAAACAGCTATGATGATCACAAGCACCAAATAACCGGACAGCCTAGCAAAATAAACATATTGCAAAGACCAGCTGCAGATCAGCACACTCAGAATCGCGGTAAAACAAGCCACCCAGCGCAAGGTCGTAAACCATCGCTGCAGTGCAGCAACCCGTGTTGTCGCTAATGCCAGGCACAAAGAGGTCAAGACCGACCAGAAACCCAAGGTCCAGACACGCAAATCATGTACCACCAGATTACCCGGTGTAAGGCGCCAAATAAATGCGCCTTGCACCACACCAACAAATACCGCAAAAAGCAATATCCCCAAGGCCGCACGACGCAAAGTCGCCAAGGCTTCATGGTCATGGCTGACAATAAAGTTAGTCTCCAAGGGTTCAGGAAACCCTAAACGGAAGCCATGTTGTACCAAGCCTCGTATCAAGGTTTCTTCATTCACAGCGTTATTCATACAACAAGCTCAAATTGTGCAATGATGTTTCATCGAGGCAGTATGCCGCAAAGTTGAAAGCTATGCATCCCCAGGCGCATCACTCAATATGTGACACCCCACGATAGATAGGCAGCCTTGTGGTCATGGTCACCCTGGGCAACACTCAGATACAAGGGTCCTAACAACGTATCAGCCCCTAACCAAATAGACTCGGAGTTATGCAGTTGCTGGGCGATTTGTTGACTCCATTGTGCGTTTCCACTGGTTCCCCCTTCCTCCATCAGTAACCCAGCGTACACTCCTTTCCCTACCCCGGCCGGCAAGGCATTGATCTGCTGATACACATTGATCTGGCCCAATATCAACTGATTTCCCGTCAGTTCATCGCGTCGCCAGGCACTTAAATTCATGATACCCCCCAAAAAATAACTCTCAGGATCAGGCAGATGGCTACCGGCTGATGTTCCCCAACGCATGCGCCAGAGGACTGTACTTCCCCGCCAGCTTAAGGCTTCCCTGACATCCAAACCCAAATCACGAAAACTACGTTGCGCTCCCAGGGCTTGACTACTGGCAAATCCCTGACCTCGCAGCAACCAGCCTGAGTGAGGAAAACTGGTTGCATCCATCTGATCAAGATTGATCTGGACACGATAACCGCTGCCGTTATAAGCCCCGGCCAAATAGGCAAACTGGGGATCTGTACCTGCTGCTGTCGTAATATGCCGTTCAACCACCCCTCCTCGCCACTCTCCCCATTTATCCAGGGCAGAGCCTAGTTCCAACGCCGTACCGGAATCGATATTGCGCAACTGAGTCACGCGCTGGCCATTGACCACAACATCTCGCGGCAAGGATTGAAAATAGACATCCGGCGCTAAAAATAGAGCGCCATTGGTAAGCAAGGGTTGATTAAACTCGGCATATGCGCGTTGCGACTCACCTAACTGTCCCTGCAACCGCCATTCACCACCCAAAGCATTCATCCAAGGTTTTCTAAGATCTGCATTGAGTTCAAAAAATGACAGCTCATCAAAGTTAGTGGTCAACTGCACCCCCATACGCAAAAGACTATTACCAGGCAACTCCTTGACATCTATCATCACATCATCGCCCTGATCTGTTTTTTCCAGATGGTAACCTACCCTCTCAAAGTCTCCCTGTGCATAGATACGTGCAATACTTTCCTGTAAGGCAGCGGCATTCAAATTCATGCCGGGGTGTACATCCAGTTGGGACATTACTATCTGGGCATTGGCTCGCTTCAGAGGACTTAAGATGACATGGGATACCCGCGGCACTCCCACTCTGCGCGCTTGCCGATGTGCCTTCCACAAGCGGTATTCCTGTTCACTGACCTGATACCGGCGCAATTGATCCAGAACAGCTTCTGCAGCCAGCCTTCCACGTTGTATTAACAACGCCGTCTCATCAAAATCAAAAGATCCCATAGCCTTTAGATCAGGCACAATTAAAACATCTCCAGGCTTGAGGCTCGCCTTTTGTTGCCTAACATTCTGCTGTAAGGCCTGATTGATGACTTGCTGAGCAACTTCAAGAATGCTGCCTGGCTGCTTATCTTCCTCACTTGGTGTCGTCACATCGACCGCAATTACCGCCTGCCCACATAACTGCCGGCCTACATCGACAGGCAAATTATCAGCCAATCCCCCGTCTACCACTAAGCGCCCTTGATAATCTACCGGAGGAAAAGCTCCCGGCACCGTCATGGATGCTCTCATGACCAGAGGCAGGTCTCCATGATCCATGGCCACAGTTCCACCGTGATTAAGGTCAGTAGCTATGGCTCTGAAGGGAAGGGGCAGATGATCAAAAGACATGACAGGGGTATAACCCACGAGTTGGCGAAAAAACATATCGATATTTTGAACATTGATCAAATGCACAGGAGGGAGAACCCTCCAACCCTGCAAGCGCAAGGTGAAATCAAAATCAGTTTGCCAGTCATCCCGCTTGGCGGCATAAGGCAAGAAGCGGCGAGGAGACCGACTGGCAAACATACGACTCCAGTCCACTGCGCTCAACACCTCAGGCATGGATTCTGGATCCATGCCTGATGCATAGGCTGCACCTACAATGGCACCCATACTGGTTCCCACCACACAGGATACCGGAATATGTTGCTCCTCCAGTACCTGCAGCACGCCCACCTCAGAGATGCCGCGCGCTCCACCTCCAGACAACACCAGAGCTACTTCTGTAGCTTGCGTTGGAATACAGCACATCAAAAAAAGAAACAGCCCCAGCCATGGGCTCATCAAAGCACATCCAGTGCCTGGGCCAGGGTAGATACCGGAACCACCTCAAGTCCTTCAATGGCCACCCTGGGCGCATTGGCCTGCGGCACGATGGCGCGTTTGAACCCATGCTTAACCGCTTCCTTCAAACGTTCCTGACCATTAGGGACCGGACGAATTTCTCCGGAAAGTCCGATTTCCCCGAACACGACCAGGTCATGGGGCAAGGGTTGCGATTTTAGCGAAGAAACTACGGCTAGCAGTACGGCCAGATCCGAACCGGTTTCCAGTACCTTGACCCCTCCGACCACATTGATGAAAACATCCTGGCCGGCGCAGGATATACCTGCGTGACGATGCAATACCGCCAGCAACATTCCCAAACGATTAGCGTCTAGTCCAACCGCTACGCGACGTGGATTGGAGAAGGACTGGTCCACCAGGGCTTGTACCTCTACCAACAGGGGTCGAGATCCCTCCCTGCTCACCATAACCAAACTACCAGGAATCGCTGTACTAAATCGCGACAGGAAAATAGCTGAAGGATTGGCTACTTCCTTGAGCCCTCGATCCGTCATAGCAAAAATACCCAGTTCATTGACCGCCCCAAAACGGTTCTTAACCGCCCGAACCATACGATAACGAGAATCAGATTCCCCTTCAAAGTAAAGTACGGCATCCACCATATGCTCCAACACGCGGGGCCCCGCCAAGGCTCCTTCCTTGGTGACATGACCGATGAGAAACAGGGCACATCCCGTCTGTTTGGCATAGCGCGTTAATAAGGCCGCACTTTCCCTGATCTGCGAAACGCCGCCAGGTGCTGACTGCACCAGCGAGGTATGCACCGTCTGAATGGAGTCTACGACCAAAACTGAAGGTTGTTCCTGCCGGGCCGTTGCCAGTATATTTTCCACACTGATCTCAGCCATGATTTTCAAATCTGCCAGCGGAAGCTCCAGTCGCCGCGCGCGCAAAGCTACTTGCGCCAACGACTCCTCTCCCGTGACATAAAGTGCAGGTATATGCGCCGCTAAATGCGTCATACATTGCAATAATAAGGTTGATTTGCCAATGCCCGGGTCGCCACCGAGCAGGACCACTGAACCATGCACCAAGCCCCCCCCCAGAACACGATCTAATTCCTGCATCCCTGTGCTGCGACGCTGTTCGTGTTGGAGGCTGACCTCGTCAAGTCGCTGCACTGGGCTGACCTGCCCAGCGTAACCTTGCCGTACAGGCTCCGCTGGTGCCTCAGCTAAACTGTTCCACGCCCCACAATCAGCACATTGACCTGCCCATTTGCTTGATAGCGCACCACACTGATGACAAACGTACTGCAAGCGAGTTCTTGCCATCTCAACTCCCGGGTAAATAGCGGCGTGGCACTCTTGCGGTTACCTTACAGAACAACTCATACGCCAGGGTGGCTGCACCCGCAGCTACTTCATCAACAGCAATATGCTTCCCCCAGAGTTCCACGGGAGCTCCCAGATCCACATTATCCTGTCCGATATCCACTGCCAGCATATCCATGGATACCCGCCCGGCCAAGCGATAGTGCCGACCTGCAATTGCAACCTTAGTCGAAGCATCGGCTGTTCGCGGATAACCATCACCATAGCCTAGGTTGATCAGAGCCACCCGCTGATCCTGAGGTGCTGTCCACAAACCACCATAACCAACGGACTCTCCAGCCTTGACAGGCTGCACAGCCATGACCGCGGCCCGTAAACTCATCACAGGCTGCAATCCCAAACTTGCTGCAGAGTGCTCCGATAAGGGGGATGATCCATACAGCATAAGACCTGGGCGTACCCAATCGCCCTGAACCTGAGGCCAACCCAGAATGGCCGCACTATTAGCCACAGAGATTTCCTCAACGCAGGGATTTAATTGCACCTCTTCCTGGCATCGTGCCAAGGTATCGAGTTGCGCTTGCGTGGTATTATTTCTGAGTTCATCAGCGCAAGCCAGATGTGTCATCAAACCTAGCTGACCTACCTGACGGGCATGCTTCAGGGCAACCCAAACTTTCAGGAGATCTTCCGGGCGGAATCCCAGACGATTCATGCCCGTATTGACTTTAACCCAGACCTTGAGCGGACGAACATTGGCATTTAATAACCAGCGCAGTTGCTGTTCGTGATGAATCACGATCTGAAAACCCTGCTCAGCTGCAACCTGCAACTCGGCAGGAGAAAACACCCCTTCCAGCAAGGCGATCGGGGTCAGCACGCCTGCGGTGCGCAACTGCATGGCCTCTTCCATAAAAGCCACACCTAACGCATCAGCACTTGCCAGGGTAGTCGCCACCGGGATCAAGCCATGGCCGTAAGCATTAGCTTTCACCATAGCCATGATCTTAGCTTGTGGCCTAAGCTCTCGAACACGATCAAGATTATGACGCAATGCTCCCAAATCAATCACGCACTCACTGGTTCGCATCATGTCTTACTCATCGTCCATACGCTGATACTCAGCGGCAAGATTCTCAAATCGACTGAACTGCCCCTGAAAGGCCAACCTTACCGTACCGATAGGGCCATTACGTTGTTTGACGATGATTATTTCTGCAATACCCTTTTCCTTGGACTCTTCTTTGGTATATACCTCATCCCGATAGATACACATAATCAAATCGGCATCCTGCTCAATAGCGCCGGACTCACGCAGGTCAGACATGACAGGACGCTTATTGGGGCGACTTTCAACGGCTCGCGAAAGCTGTGATAGGGCAACCACAGGACAACTCATTTCCTTGGCCAGGGCCTTGAGCGAGCGAGAGATTTCAGAAATCTCATTCACCCGATTATTGGCGGCATCAGGCACGCGCATGAGCTGTAAATAGTCAATCATGATCAAGCCTAGCTGCCCCCCCATATCACGCGCCAGCCTGCGTGAACGCGCTCTTAACTCGGTGGGGGTCAGCGCAGGAGAATCATCAATATAGAGGGAACGCCCCTGAATCAAACTGACCGCAGAAGTTAATCGACTCCAGTCCTCTTCATGCAGATGACCGGTGCGCAAGCGTGTCTGATCAATTCTACCTAAGGATGCCAGGATACGCATGATCAGCTGTTCCGCTGGCATTTCCATGGAAAATACCAAAATCGGCTGATTTGAACTGAGCAATGCATTTTCCACGATATTCATGGCAAATGTCGTTTTACCCATAGACGGCCTGGCTGCCACAATAATTAAATCGCCACGCTGCATGCCGGTAGTACGTTCATCCAGGTCATCAAAACCCGTCGTCAATCCTGTAAGTGCGCCACCCGAATGATAGAGTTCATCGATACGTTTAAGAGCAGCTTTTAGCAGGGGCTTAACCGCTTGTGGACCTGTTCCGTGTTGTTGTTGCTCTGCAATTTCAAAAATTCGCCGCTCAGCTTCATCTAACAACTGTTCAGGTGTGCGTCCATCGGGCCGGAACGCGCTATCCGCTACATCATGCGCCACTCTGGCTAGTTGTCGCCTCACCGATCTTTCCCGAACGATTTCACCATAAGATCGTATATTGGCTGCGGAAGGCGTATTTTTGACTAACTCACCGATATAAGGTAAGCCGCCAGCCTCTTCCAGATGACCTTGTGCAGTCAATGCATTGGCCAGGGTCAGGGCATCGCAGGCTTGCTGGTTTTCTATAAGCTGAACGATAGCTCGGAAAAGCAGCCGATGATCCTTGCGATAAAAGTCAGCCTCACTGACCATCTCAGCCAGATTTTCCCAGGCATTGGCATCGAGTAACAACCCTCCCAATACCGCTTGTTCCGCTTCGATAGAGTGCGGAGGCATGGCAATTTCAGCGACTTCACGATCCCTCATGGGGAACCTCCAATCTACACATAGACAGGAAATCTGGAAGAAAAAAAAGGCACTGACCCGAGTTGGACAGTGCCCTTGGTGACGATGATCGTCAAGCCCTTATTCAGGGATAATATTGATCCGTACCGTCGCCATGACATCAGCATGCAATTGCACGTCGACCACAAATTCCCCGGTCATACGCAGCGGACCGTTAGGCAAACGTACTTCTGACTTATCGAGCGCAGAACCAGCACGGGTCACCGCATCAGCGATATCACGCGTACCTACCGAACCAAATAGCTTGCCTTCATCACCAGCCTTAGCCGGCAAGCTCACCACAATTTCAGCTAAACGATCAGCGCGAGCCTGAGCCTGAGCAAGAATCTCAGCAGACTGACGTTCGAGTTCAGCTCGTCGCGCATCAAATGAAGCAATATTAGCCGCCGTGGCTGGAACAGCTTTACCCTGAGGAATCAGGAAATTGCGGCCATATCCGGGGCGCACATTGACACGAGCACCCAAACCACCCAGCTTTTTGATGTTTTCCAGAAGAATGACTTCCATTTTATGACACCTCGATGTTCCAGGACCTTACTGGTGGTTATCGGTATAAGGCAACAACGCAAGAAAGCGCGCTTGCTTGATTGCTAGCGACAATTGACGTTGATAACGAGCCTTAGTTCCAGTGATACGGCTAGGGACAATCTTGCCGTTCTCGGTCACATATTGCTTCAAGGTTTCAAGATCCTTGTAATCGATATATTTGGTATCTTCCGCCGTAAAGCGGCAAAACTTGCGACGACGATAAAAACGCGCCATGACTATTGCTCCTGATTCATTCGATCTATGGTCCGGGCATGCAAAACCACCTGTTCATCACGGTGATTATTACGGCCTAGATAACCTGTCACTTGCAAACGTTCACCCGCTTGCACTCCGGTCAATAAGGCGTTGAGTTCATGTCCCGCCAGGCGTACGCGCAGAGAAAACCTTACCTCCCTGCTGCCCTCCTGATCGCTTTGCAACGAGCGGTGCTCAAGGATGATATCCCTATGCTCCACTCCTGCCGGACTAGCATGCAAGTCACCCAGTGACATCAATCTCCCGGACACCTGCACACGATTAAACTCCACAACCCCACCGTATCCTTATTCCTCGCCTTCTTCGGCGGCCATCACTTCCGACTCAGCGCCTTCCGGCCGTAGTTTGCGGCTACGTTTTTCTTCAGCGCTCTTAGCCAGAGGTGATTCCTCAGTGATGGCTTCATCGCGACGAATGATCAGGTTACGGATCACCGCATCATTGTAGCGGAAAGCATCTTCCAGCGCCTGCAACGATTTCTGGTCAGTCTCGATATTCATGAGCACATAGTGCGCTTTGTGAATTTTATTGATGGGATACGCCAACTGACGTCGTCCCCAATCTTCAAGCCGGTGCACAGCACCGCCAGCTTCCTTAATCAATCCAGTGTAACGCTCGACCATAGCAGGCACTTGCTCGCTTTGATCAGGATGCACCAGAAATACAACCTCATAGTGACGCAACATAAAAAGCTCCTCACGGACTGGGCAGTCATGTTCAACATGACAAGGAGTTACAGGATTTAGCCTGCCCCCACATGGAGCGGGGGCGCACATTCTACATGGCGTCTACATCCATATCAAGCCACCAAGAATCCAGACACCTGAATTTCGGGTACCGTTCATCTGACGATACAGAACAAATATTGAGCAAGACAGATACATTAGGCTAACATCTGTAGTCTGATAATAATACAAAACCGATTATCAACTGTAGCTAACAGCTATAGTTACTAGATTATAAAAAACGCGTACATCGCATTGATCTTCAGCCAGGAAGGACTGAGATCCGTGAATTACAAGGGAGAAATATGATGGTGATTGCTAATTCGCGCCCCTGGTTACAAGTCGTTTCCAGCGCAGCTCTAGTGCTGGTCATGTCCATGGGCTCCGTTTTTGCCGAGGGTAACAACAGCGACCCGCGTCCACGCCTAGAGTCATATGCTAGATACGCCGACTTTCTAAGTGCTTTAACTGCCTGGGAAGACCGACAGACCCGTCAACCCTCTAAACAGACGGAATTACCGCAACAGCGGGGAACCCTCTCCCAGATGGATCAGTTCAAGCTGCAAAATGCTTTTGTATCTCATCCTATCCTGGTGACGCCCGTCGCAAAAAAACCCAAAAAAATAGAAACTGTTGAAACGGCTGTCAAAAAAGCACCAAAGATTGACGACAATGACGATAACAATTTAACTTTGCAAAGCAACCCTGAGATTCAGTCTTCAGACAGCTCAACACTGTCTTCGACCGCGGTGAGCGGAGCCTTGGGAGCCACGGCAGCTGGCGCCAATGGCGTTGTTGTACGTGACAAACTGCAAGGTAATGTCGACAGTGTCAACCTATTGAACAATACTCTTCAGCAGGACAAACAACAAACACCTACACAGCCTGCCGTGGGAGTCTCTTATTCTTTCACCACCGTCGTAGGCACCACATCGTTG
>JAJZHP010000081.1 GCA_021804355.1 Pseudomonadota bacterium
GAATTGGTCAATCATCTCCTGCAGGCCGTGGATGTTTTGCGTACCTTGCTGACCCATAAACGCGAGGGCAGCCCCCTTAATATGCAGGATGCCGACCGTTTACGTCAGGAATGTGAACAGATCCTGCATGAGGGTGCTCCTAAGGTTGCCAAGACCCATCAGGGAGTTCAACAGGAACATAGTGGAGATGCTGTTTTTTGGGAAATTAAGTTTCGTCCCCAGCCCCAGATCTTGCAGACAGGTAATGATGTTTTAAGAATTTTTCGTGATCTCCGTGAACGGGTGCTTACTTGGGAGGTGCAGGTCGAGGTTGATAAGTTGCCTGTATGGACATCGTTGGAAGTTGAGCTTGTCTATCTGGCGTGGACGTTACGTGTTTCGGGTGAGGGTTTGAACCCATCTATCCTGGCAGAGCCTTTTGAATGGATTGCCGATGAGTGTGAGCTCAGTGTGGTTGCCTTGCCGTCAGAGCAAGAGGTGCACCGACATGACCTGGCGGAGCCTAAAACATCGGTGAATACGGCGGAAGTTGATGTCGCCAATCGGACGGAACGTCCTCGTGATAAAGAATCAGCTTCTATTCGTGTAGGGCTGGACAAGATTGATGCCTTAGTCAATCTGGTGGGCGAGTTAGTCATTACCCAATCCATGCTCAATCAGATTGGTGAGCATTTTGATATGCGGCGCATTGATCGTTTGCTCGATGGTTTGGCGCAGATGGCCCAACATACCCGCATGCTGCAGGAAAATGTTATGCGTATACGCATGCTGCCCATCAGCTTTGCATTCTCAAGATTTCCCCGATTGGTACGGGATACAGCATCACAACTGGGCAAATCTATACGTCTGGTGATGCATGGCGAAAATACTGAGCTGGATAAAACCGTACTGGAAAAGATAGGGGATCCCTTGACTCATCTAGTGCGTAATGCCATGGATCATGGCCTGGAACCACCCGAAGAGCGCATCGACGCGGGCAAACCCGCGATCGGAACGCTGGCATCATTGTTCCTATTATTGATTTGCGGCTTTGGTGGAAGAAGCTGCTGCAGCGGGTGAGTCGATGAGTGAGCAGGCCCATAATATGCTCACCATCGTACAGTTTTTTAAGCTGGAAGAAGGGGGTGAAGTTCATCGCACGGTGCATACACCTAAAGTTGAGGCAGTTCCTCAGGTTCGTACCGGCCTTAAGTCACAGTCAGAGGAATGGGATGAGTTCTAGCAGCGAGAATTTTCGTTCACGTGAGTTTCCGATGACGGAGGAAGATTACCAGTTCTTGCGTCAGTTGGCGGGCAGGGAAACGGGTATTGAATTATCAGAGGCCAAGCGTGAGATGGTCTATAGCCGCCTGGTACGTCGTATACGCAGTTTGGGGCTGATGGACTTTGCCGGGTATCGTCATTATCTGGAAAAAAACAAACACCTGGAGTTGACCCATTTTGTTAACGCCATCACGACCAATCTGACTTCATTTTTTCGGGAAGGCCATCACTTTGAGGCGCTGCGAACAACCTTGTTGCCAGAGATCATCAAACAAAACGCCCAACGCCGAAGTTTGAGAATCTGGTCTGCTGGATGTTCCACCGGAGAAGAGCCTTATTCGTTAGCCATGACCTTGCAGGATAGTGGTTTGTGCAAGGGCTGGGATGCCAAGATTTTAGCCACGGATGTGGATTCTAATGTGCTGGCACATGCGACTGCCGGGCAATATGGCCGCGAGAAAATCCAGGGTTTGCCACAGGATTTGCAACAACGTCATTTTGTCCGTACGGAACGAGAGGAGATGGTGCAGGTAGATCCCCGGATATCGGCCTGGGTAACCTTTCGCCAGCTGAATTTACTGCATGAATGGCCGATGAGTGGACCCTTTGACATCATTTTTTGCCGTAATGTAGTGATTTATTTCAGCAAAGATACTCAGCGGCAATTGTTTGATCGTTTTGCCTCCTTGATGGCGGTGGGGGGGTATCTGTGTATTGGTCATTCGGAAACCTTGCATGGCATTACTGATCGTTTTGAAAGTTTGGGCCGAACCATCTACCGTAAAAGGTTTTAGGTCATGGCTCGGACCGTAGGGATGACTGCTTGTTTGCCAGGATACGAGCATATCAATCGATTCCTGGATCGGGTACACGGCAAAACCATGGCAAAGATACTGCCTGGGGGATTTTATGTGATCCAACAGCTTGAAGTCATTGTGACGGTATTGGGTTCCTGTGTGTCAGCCTGCATCCGTGACCGTAAACGGGGCATTGTTGTGGGGATGTAAGCATGTCTGTCAGCTTTTGCAGGAAATCACGCACTCACAAGTGATGTTGCGGCAGGAGCTTGATGAAAGTGAAAGGCATCTGCTCATGATGCGTAACCATGAGATATCTTTGCCTGAATTGAAGGCATGGGTTAGTCAACAGGGAGAACGCCGTGAGCAGAAGGTACATGAGAACAATTCAGCGGTTCGTGCACAAAACATGACATCCGGAGAAGTTGAACTATTCTGATGTAGATAGGACAAGGAGAAGCTCATGAGTGTTTCGGTATCCGCAGCAGCCGATGGAAAACAACTGACCATCAAAGTGAAAGGACGGTTTGATTTTAGTACGCATCAGGAATTTCGTGCCGCTTATGAAAGTGCGCCGGCAGGGGTATCAGATTTTGTTGTGGATCTGCGAGAGGCTACTTATCTTGATAGCTCAGCCTTAGGCATGTTGTTACTGTTGCGCGATCATGCGGGGGGAGATCATTCTCAGGTTCGTATCATCAATTGCAACCCTGATGTTCGTAAAATCCTCACGATATCCAATTTTGAGCAGCTTTTTTTTATTCAGTAATGTGGCGATGCAACGAAGGCTTAAGGCATCTTATTGGATAAATAGGTGGGTATGACCGAACGGCTGAGTGTGCTGATTGCGGATGATAATGCCAGTGATCGTATGATACTGAGGGCTATCGTGCGTCGGTTAGGGCATGATGTCATTGAAGCGGCCGATGGACAGCAAGCAATTGAACTTTTTGATAGTTCACGTCCTGATATCGTTTTGATGGATGTATTCATGCCCAATATGGATGGTCAGCAGGCTGCCTGGATCATCAAACAGCAAGCCGGGGAGGAACTGGTACCCGTCATTTTTCTAACATCACTGACAGATGCTGATCAACTGGCGGATTGTCTGGATGCTGGTGGTGATGATTTTCTGTCCAAGCCCTATAATCGTGTCATCTTGCAGGCTAAGATTCAGGCATTTGCCCGTATGCGCACGTTGCATGCCCAGGTTCAGACGCAACGTGAGCACCTGGTTCGAGAGCAGGCCGTGGCCAAAGCTGTGTTTGATAGCATCGCTCATCATGGCGCCCTGGATCTGCCCAATATTCGTTACTTGATTTCCCCGATGTCAGTCTTTAACGGTGATGTCATGTTGGTGGCCAGGCAACCTTCGGGTGGTTTATCCCTGTTTTTAGGGGATTTTACGGGACATGGTTTGCCAGCGGCGATAGGTACCATGCCACTTTCTGAAATCTTCTACGGGATGACCAGCAAAGGGTTCTCGCTACGTGATATTGCTGCTGAGATAAACCGCAAACTCAAGTCCATTTTACCGGTAGGTATTTTTTGTTGTGCCAATCTACTGGATCTCAATTTTCGTAACCGTACGATTGAAGTCTGGACTGGGGGTATGCCCGATAATATTATTTTTAACCGACGCACTCGGGAAATAAAACGTCTGACCTCGCGCCATCTCGCCCTGGGTATCTTGGGTCCTGACAGGTTTCGCTACGACCCTTATTTTATTGAAATGGATGCCGATGATGTGGTTTACCTATGGTCGGATGGTATCCCGGAAACCCATAATATGGCAGGGGAGATGTTTGGTGAAGAACGTATGCTGGATGTATTCGCACATGGCGATGGATGGCAATTATTTGATGCTATGGTGAGTGCAGTGCAATCCTTTTCAGGCCAACAGCAGCAAAGTGATGATCACACCCTGCTGGAAATTGCCATGCTGGAAGAGAAGGACCTTCCGGATATGGATGATGTGTCTGTAGGGGCTGCTAAAAATGTGGGTGCCAGCCATTGGCGCATGAATTTTGAACTTAAAGACTCTTCCCTGATACACTTTGATCCCTTGCCGTTGTTGACACATATGATCATGGAAGTGCCTGGTTTGAAACGTCGTGCCAGCCAGGTCTATACCTTACTGGCCGAGTTGTATTCCAATGCGCTGGATCATGGTGTGTTACGGCTGGATTCAGGGTTAAAGCGTACTCCAGATGGTTTTGCTGAGTACTATCGCTTACGAACGGAGCGCTTACAGCAACTGGACAAAGCTACTATCTGTTTTAGATTGGCCCACGAGCCAACCTCGACAGGAGGTGTGCTGTTTGTGGAAGTAGAAGATTCAGGCCCTGGTTTTAATTATCAGTCAGCCACTTTCGCTCCGCATGCGGATGGGTATTGTGGACGGGGTCTACCCTTGGTACGTTCTCTCTGTGCCTCATTTCAGTATCTAGGCCAGGGTAATCATGTATGTGCGGAGTATCGATGGGAATAAATATAACCTGGGAATCATTGGTGGCTCTGCCTGTTCTGGACGACACGACAATCTCCAGTCTGCGTGAGATTATGGGCGAAGACTTTGATGACTTGTTGCAGACGTTTATCAGCGATGCTGAAGTGCGTATGGAGGCTTTGCGTCAGGCGGTTTCATCTTGTGATGCCGATGCCTTGCGCAAGGCGGCACATAGCTTTAAGGGCTCCAGTGTTAATGTAGGGGCGAGACGATTAAGTGAAGTCTGCCGTATGCTGGAGGACACCCTAGTTCAGGGTCAAGAGCCTGAGAGTCACGAGTTTCTTGCTGTATTGACGCGAGAGTGTGAACAGGTCGTGGAAGCGATCCATCACTTGCAAGTGTAGTTCTGGTTGGTTGGCATTTATCTTGCTTGGTGGTTCATAACTTCATTTGCGGATGCCGCTGTTATGACCCCCCTTCTGCCTCCCAACATGCAACCCACCGCCAGTCATGCTTCGAAAACAGTTAGCCCAAGTTCGCATCCTGCCCAGGTTTCATCGTCGGGATCAGGTGGTGTGCCCTCGGTAAGTGAATTTTCAGCGGTGATACGGCAGGTTGTTTCTGACCTGAAGTCATCAACACCCCAGAGAACTAACCGAACTGTTTCGACGGAAGGCCATGACCCTACAGGCACCCCTTTGCCGGTACCAGGAACGAAAGGGCCGGCCGGCCCCAGCACTGAAGTTCCCCAGGATAAGTTGAATGTCCCGGGTAAGGGGAGTGATGCTGTCATTGCGGGCAAGAACACAGGGCCAACGGAAGCACCGCCATCGGTAAGCCAGGCATCAGGTCAGAGGGATATGCCTATCACGACACAGCCGCTTCATGTGGCTACGGTGTCCAGCAAGGCAGAGGGAGGTAAATCGCAAAAAACTGATAAAAAAATGCCAAATTCAGCAGCCTCTACACCCAGTGCCGGAGGGGTGCCGCCCCAAGTCATACCCGCACCGGTGTTGCCGATGACCGCGTCTGCTGGGTCCAAGCCCGCGGTGTCTTCTTCATCCCGTCATAGCACAGGTGGTAGCCAGGGAGGAGCGACGGTTCAAGGCGCATCACCGCAACAAGTCACTACAGGGGTGCTAGCAGCAACAGCCACCAACAAGTCTTCCCGTCTGGAGCAGGCGTTACCAGCGTCCGCAGAGCATGTGGCCACGGTTACCCCCTCCGCGGCTTTTGTCTTGCCTATGGGGTCAAGTCAGGCACCGGTGAGTAACGCCCTTAGTCATTCTGCTCAGGCAACCGAGGTTCAAGTGCAGACCCCAGTGATGGACTCGCAGTTTTCCAGTGCTTTGGGTCAGCATCTGTTGATTTTGACGGGTCAACAAGTGCAAACAGCACGTTTGCATGTGAGCCCACCTGAGTTGGGTCCCATCGCTGTGGAAATTCGCATGCAGTCCCATGATCAAGTATCGGTGTCTATGGTGGTCAGTCATGCCAGCACGCATGAAGTGCTGAGTCAGTCCTTGGGGGCGCTGCATGATAGTTTTGCCGCGCAAGGCATGCAGTTACAGACCAGTTTGAGTGGTGGCCAGGGACAAGGTCAGGGGCAACAGGCTCCCACGCGGGAAGAATGGCTACACTCTACCCAAGCACCATCAGGTTCTTCGGCTGAAATTGCAAAAATGTCACCATTAGCTCAAGCAGCAAACTCGCTGAATTCACAATCCCTACTAGACTTGTACGCGTAGAGGTGTCATTCGACTGGCGCGGTATCGTCCAGGAACGTCAAGCCGTTGTCGTTGGGACAACCTTTAACCCAAGGGTGAGGGGTAGATCACGGACTTGGTCTTGACTTTGTTATGGCACGGCTCTTGCTCAAGTTTTGTTGATGATTTGCTGGGTACAGGTCTTATGACGGGGGGGATTTACGATGGCAAAAGAACCTAAGAAAGATCCTAAGAAAGAGGACAAGGCTGCTCCTGAAGCTGGTGAGGCCGTTCCTGCCGCTAGTAGCGGTCGCATGAAACTGGTTGTGATGATCGTGGTGGCTGTGCTGGTGTCGATGTCGGTGGCTGGTGGAGCTGTCTGGTGGTTTCTGGGGCATCATGCCTCATCCAAAGCTGAGCCAAAATTGCCCGATAAAGCCGTTTATTATGATTTGACGCCCGCATTCACGGTGACATTAACGGATCCGGATACTGGAAATCTGCGCTATATGCAGGCCAATGTCACCATCATGACGCGCATCCCCAAAGTAGTTGATGATCTCAAGTCCTATGATCCGGAGATACGCAATGATTTAAACATGTTGTATTCAGGCTATCACCCAGCACAGCTGATGTCGGCGGCAGGACGGGAAGCGTTAGAGAAGCGTTCACTGGCTGAAGTCAATCAGGTTCTGGCGCATGAAACAGGACGAAAGAATGCTTGTGATTCGTTTCTTTTTACCAGCTTTGTAGTTCAATAGGAACGTAGTGCCATGGCTGTCCAGGATATTCTCAACCAGGATGAAATTGATGCCTTGCTTCATGGTGTTGATGATGGAGCGGTCGAGACCGGGAGCGACGAACCTCCTGAGAGTGTTAGGCAGTATGATCTAACCTCTCAGGATCGTATCGTGCGTGGGCGTATGCCTACGCTGGAAATGATCAATGAACGTTTTGCACGTTATACCCGCATCAGCCTGTTCAATATGCTGCGCTATTCAGCAGATGTAGCTGTAGGTGGCGTTCAGTTGATGAAGTTTGGCGAATATGTGCACACACTCTTTGTGCCGACCAGCCTGAATTTGGTGAAGATACGCCCTTTGCGCGGTACGGGCCTGTTTATTCTGGATGCCAAGCTGGTATTCAAGCTCGTGGATAATTTTTTTGGTGGTGAAGGTCGGCATGCCAAAATTGAGGGGCGTGAGTTTACGCCGACAGAACTGCGTATCGTTCAGTTAGTTCTCGATAATGCTTTCCGTGACATGAAGGAGGCATGGCGTACGGTCTATGAGGTGGATTTTGAATATCTGACCTCTGAAGTCAATCCAGCCATGGCTAATATTGTCAGCCCCTCGGAAGTCGTGGTGGTCTCAACCTTTCATATTGAGCTGGAAGGAGGAGGGGGAGATCTGCATATGACCTTGCCCTACTCCATGATTGAGCCCCTGCGTGATGTCCTGGATTCCGGGGTGCAATCAGATGTTGACGAGAAAGATGTTCGCTGGATCAACAGCATACGCGCCGATATTGTTGAGGCCAGATTGCCATTGACGGCTAATCTACTAGAAAAATCAATTACATTGCGAGATGTTCTGGCGTTCAAGCAGGGCGATATTATTCCCTTGGAGGAGCCGGATAAAATGATAGTTTTTGCTAACGGCATACCGATTGCTGATGCAAAACTGGGTGTTAGAAACGGGCATGTGGCCTTGCGGATTGCCGAGTTTCGGCAGCGCAAGGTGTTCAACTTCAATTTTGGAGACCTGATATGAGCGAGCCTGATCAGGATGCCATGGCCGATGCCTGGGCAGCTGCCATGGAGCAGCAGTCAGCTGCTGAAAATACGACACAACGTGCGGATATGCCGGAGTTTGCAGAAGGTGGTGCCACGCCAGGTACGGGCCCCAATATTGATGTCATTCTAGATATTCCAGTCAATATATCTATGGAGGTCGGGGGGACTGAAATTACTATCCGTAATCTGTTACAACTGAACCAGGGGTCTGTGGTGGAACTCGATCGGCTTGCCGGTGAGCCTTTGGATGTCCTGGTTAATGGCACCTTGATTGCTCATGGGGAAGTGGTGGTGGTTAATGAAAAATTTGGTATACGCCTGACCGATATTGTGAGCCCCTCAGAACGTATACGTCGGTTACGTTGACATGGCGACTCCTGTTCATTTAAGTGCAGGCCCAGGAGCTGGATCCCTGTTGAGTGTGGTGGGTTATCTGGTGCTGGTGTTAGCCCTGATTGCGCTAGCATCCTGGTTGGCTAAGCGCAGTCGTTTGTTAGGGCAGGGTGGAGATATCAAGATTACCAGCAGCCTTGGCCTAGGTGTCAGGGAGCGCTTGGTCGTGGTTGAGGTCGATGGTCGCCGCTGGTTGCTTGGGGTCACTCCTAATCAGATTCACCCTATCAGTGAGCTTGACGCGGCGAGTCAAGTCGAGCCTGAGTACCGGGCAACGACCTCTGTCGATTTTGCTTCACGTTTGAAAGAACTACTGCGTCAGGGAGGTCGTTGATGCGTTATCGATTACTAGGGGCTGTAGGCGTAGGATGGATGATACCATCAGCCTGGGCTGATGTTCCAGGACTGCCCTTGATGACCATGACAACAGGAGCAGGTGGTCAGAGTTATACCGTGCCGATACAGATTTTATTGATCATGACGGTGCTCACGCTGTTACCAGCAGCCCTGATGATGATGACTAGTTTTGCTCGTATCATCATTGTGTTTTCTCTGTTGCGACAGGCTTTGGGGTTACAGCAAACGCCTTCCAATCAGATCTTGATAGGATTGGCACTGTTTTTAACCTTTTTTATCATGCGTCCCGTCTTTGATGATATGAATGCCCATGCCTTGCAGCCCTATATGCAACAGCAGATTTCCTCGGGGCAGGCCCTGGATGCAGCCGCAGTTCCTTTGCGTGCATTTATGCTCAAGCAAACACGAGAGGATGATTTGGCCCTGTTTGTGCGCTTGTCACACCAACCCCGGCCTGCCAGGTTATCGGATATTTCCATGACAACGCTGATTCCGGCCTTTGCCACCAGTGAGATCAAGACAGCCTTTCAGATTGGATTTTTGATTTTTATCCCGTTTTTGATCATTGATCTGGTGGTGGCTTCGGTGCTGATGGCTATGGGCATGATGATGCTTTCACCTTTAGTGATTTCACTTCCCTTTAAACTCATGTTGTTTGTGCTGGTTGATGGTTGGGCCATGATCATGGGGACCTTGGCGGCTAGCTATGGTATGTAGGAGGCTATTCTGAACGCTCTCCAGATCTTGGATATTTTTCGCTCGGGACTATGGCTGGCCATTATCATGACAGCCGTCCTCACTATTCCAGGGTTGGTGATTGGGCTGGTGGTAGCGGTGTTTCAGGCAGCTACCCAGATCAATGAGCAGACCTTGAGTTTTCTGCCTCGTTTGCTGGTGACCTTGATAGCTTTAGGCGTAGCAGGTCCGTGGTTGGGAAAAATGCTCTTTGAATTTACGCAGAATCTTCTGCTCAATATTCCGCAGTTAATCGGGTAGGTATCATGGAACTTGACCTCGGGGTATGGTTGGGGCAGTACCTCTGGCCTTTATCCCGGATTAGCGCTTTTGTATTAGCCATGCCTATTTTGGGTAGCCGCATCGTGCCTATGCGCATACGGTTATTGCTTTGTTTGTTATTAACTGCCGTAGCGGCTCCGATGTTACAGAATCTGCCGCGCTGTAACCCCTTGAGTCTGGAGTGCTGGGTGATCGTGGTACAGCAGTCATTGATTGGCCTTACCTTGGGTTTTTTGATGCAGATACTTTTCCAGGTCGCCAATATTACCGGACAGTTGGTGGCCACGCAGAGTGGTCTGGGTTTTTCATCGATGATGGATCCCAATACTGGTGTATCGGTAGCCAGCATCAGTCAGTTCTATACCATGTTGGTGACGCTACTGTTTTTGTCCATGGATGGTCATTTGGTTCTTATCGATTATCTGGTGCGTAGCTTTCATGTCTTACCCATTTCCAGTTCATGGAGTCTTCCTTTTAATCAACATGTTTTATGGGCTTGTGGAACGTGGATGTTTGCAGCTTCGCTATTGGCTGCATTGCCTGCCATGGCAGCTCTGCTGGTCGTCAATCTGGCCTTAGGGGTGATGACGCGAGCTGCGCCGCAGCTCAATATTTTTTCAGTGGGCTTTCCTATTACCCTTATGCTGGGATTGCTCGTGATTTGGTTGTCTTTAGGTAGTTTTGCTGAACAATTTCGAGAATTCAGCGATCAGGCGTTTTCCATGTTGCAGGAGGTCGTACGCACGTAGCTTATGGCTGATGACGACAGCAGTGAGGAGCGTTCTGAGGACGCCACACCCCGACGACAGGAAGAAGCCCGCAAGCGTGGCCAGGTAGCGCGTTCGCGTGATTTGGCGATGACCTTGTCGTTAGTGGCGGGATCAGGCTCATTGCTGATGTTTGCTCCTCGTATGATGGATGCTGTGCTACACATCATGCGTGAGAATCTGGTGGTATCCCGGGCAGAATTATTTGAACCACGAACCCTGCCTTTGCATCTGGCCGATGCCTTATGGCTTGCGGCTCATGCTCTGTTCTGGCCTCTAGCGATCATGTTCTTAGCCAGCATTGCAGGTTCGGTCTTGTTAGGCGGTTTTATGTTTTCAACGGAAGCCTTGTTGCCTAAGTGGGAGCGCATTGATCCCATGAAAGGCCTAGGGCGTATGTTTTCATCGCGCGCTTTGCTGGAATTGGCGAAAGCATTGGCCAAGTTTTTTCTGGTTAGTTTTTGCTGCATACTTATTTTACGCCATCACCGCGATGAACTCCTGGGATTGGGTCATGAATCCATGCCCCATGTTTTTGTCCACATGGCTTCACTTTTGTTGTGGGCATTTTTCTGGATGACAGCCTCTTTGTTGCTCGTCGCCCTCATTGATGCACCGGCGCAGTGGTTCACTTTTATGCGTGAACTGCGTATGACCCGTCAGGAAATCAAGGAAGAATATAAAGACAGCGAAGGTCGTCCGGAAGTTAAGGCGCGTATGCGGCAGATGCAGCGCAAGATGGCGGAAGCGCGGATGATGGCTAAACTCCCTCAAGCCGATGTGGTGATCACCAACCCGACGCATTATGCGGTAGCGATACGCTATAAACCTGAAAAAGATGCAGCTCCCATCTTACTGGCCAAGGGGACGGATCACATGGCCCTGCAAATTCGTAAACTGGCCAAAGAACATAAGATCGTTATGGTAGAAGCACCGCCGCTAGCCCGATCCATTTACCATACAACGGATATAGATCGTGAAATTCCAGCAGGGCTCTACATGGCGGTCGCCAGAATTCTCGCCTGGTTGCATGGACTGCGTCTCTATCAGGCCGGTAAAGGGCGCCATCCTGGTAAAACCCCTGTTGTGGATATTCCAGAGGATTTGCGTAGAGATGCGTAGATTGTCGAGACTTAATTTAAGAGACTGGAGTGAGTGGCAGGGTTTTAATAGTTGCCATCATAGAACTGTCGTGTTGCAGCGCCATAATCCTCTTTAGCCTCCTCAAATTGCATTTTAGTGAAGACTCGTCTTTTGTCTCAGGTATCTGTTTTTCATGTTTTTTTTGCGTATAAGAGGGGGTGCT
>JAJZHP010000007.1 GCA_021804355.1 Pseudomonadota bacterium
TGGGCAACAAAAAAGGCCAGCTGAGAGCAGTTGACCTTTGAAGGATGGTGGCCCAGCCCAGAATCGAACTGGGGACACGCGGATTTTCAATCCGCTGCTCTACCAACTGAGCTACCGGGCCAATCGAGGCGCGTATTTAACCCCTTCAACGATCTCACGTCAAGATAAAAGCGCACTCAAGTTCTTGGAGGAACATAACCTTTAGGTCGTTCATAATCACTGTTATCAAGAAATTTCTGCATTTGTTCCGTTAAGAAAGTCTGAGTTGTGGGATCCATGACATTGAGATGATTTTCATTGATCAACATAGTCTGGTGCCGTAACCATTCCTGCCAGGCTTGCTGGGAGACTTCATCATAAATAGCCTGTCCACGAGGACCAGGAAAAGGAGCAAAGGCTAACCCCGGCATCTCCATTTGGTATTTGCGACACATCACCATTCTCGTCATCACTTTTTCCCCAGGGACTATGCCCCTCGTTGCAGGTATCGCAATATGGGCGCCGGCATACCGGGAGCCTCTTGAGACTTGAAATCATACCAGAGGCAGTCTCTTTCAGCGATTAAAGCGAAAGAATGTACGACCACTTTCCACAAATTCATGCGTAACTTGTAATGACTAAAGGTATGTTCAAAGTAGTCCATCCTCTGCATAGTCGTCTGATGAGGCAACCATGCCTGCCACGCATCATAAAGATCCGTTTCTTGAGTAAATTCTGATTCTGGAAAACTATATAGCCCTGCCCATACCCCCAAAGGGGGGCGACGCACCAGTAAGACCCTGCCTTCTGTATCCATGACCATTAAGCCACTACGCTCAACATACGGAATCTTCTTTGATGGCTTAGCCTTGGGATAATCAGCGGGTTTCCCTTTTACTCTTGCTATACACGCTTCTGCGATTGGACATATAGGGCAATGAGGCTCATGGCGCTTGCAAAGTGTAGCTCCAAGATCCATCATGGCCTGGGCATAATCACCCGCTCGGCCCTGAGGAGTGAGTAGCTCTGCTCTCTCCCAAAGTTCGCGATCGAAGGCGCTGCTACCCACAGGGTGATCAACAGCAGCATAACGAGCAAGCACGCGTTTGACATTGCCATCAAGAATCACACCTCGTTGATCCATAGCCAGTGCCAAAATTGCTCCCGCAGTGGATCTCCCTATGCCTGGCAAGGACATCAAGCAATGAAGGTCCTCGGGAAATTTGCCAGCATGCTGGTTGACGACTTGTTGAGCGCATGCATGCAAGCGATGAGCACGAGCGTAATAGCCTAGCCCTGCCCAAAGCTGAAGAACTTGGTCGATAGGTGCATCAGCCAGGACTTGTATATTTGGAAAGCGATCCATAAATTGCAAAAAATAGGGAATGACCGTGGCGACTTGTGTCTGCTGCAGCATGATCTCTGATAACCAGACCCGGTATGCATCCTTCCCCGCCTGCCAGGGAAGATGCTTGCGTCCATGTGTATCAAACCAACGCAATACTTTTTCTGA
Organism: Pseudomonadota bacterium; assembly: GCA_021804355.1. Lineage (GTDB taxonomy): Bacteria > Pseudomonadota > Gammaproteobacteria > Pseudomonadales > Moraxellaceae > JABEVH01. The sequence continues at coordinate 1,493 of JAJZHP010000007.1, forward strand.
AAATTCCATCAATACCCCAAGTATCGGGCACTCTGATAAAACACAAAAGAAACTAGCCAAGCCAAGCCTACAGGCCAGGCAACCGCTAACAGTGTGAACCATCGACTACGCGATTCGTTATACAGCGTAACCACGGTAGATAAACAAGGGGTATAGATCAAGGTGAACAACATATAACTATAAGCCTGCACCCAGTCCATGCTTAGGCGTAAATGATCAGCCAGCTCCGAGCCCTGTGCATGATAAATCACGGCCAGAGCACCCAAGACGATCTCCTTGGCAACAAACCCAAAAAGCAGGGTTACCGCCAAAGAATCATTAAATCCTAAAGGAGATAGTATGGGCCTCATCACATGCCCCATCATACCTGCCCAACTATGCGGCCCTGCTTCAGCAACCCCCCAGGGCAAATGCGTCAGCAACCACACCATGACTACACCGGCTGTAATGAATTTACTAGCTCGCTTGATAAAATGATGAACCTCATGCCATCCACGCAACCACATCATGCGTAAAGTGGGTAAGCGATAGGGCGGTAATTCCAGAACAAACGGCTCCGTAGCGCGAAAATATTTTTTAAAGAGTAACGCCGTGAGCAAAGCCGTCAACACACTGATCAAGTACAAGCTGAATAAGACCAAAGGAGCTGCATGAGGCGAGAACATCACCGATGCCAGGAACAGGAATACCTGTAACCTGGCCGAACACAGAGACATCGGAATAATCAACATCGTCAGTAATCGCAAAACCCGACTGCGCATCACCCGTGTTCCCATCAATGCCGGAACATTGCACCCGAACCCCATCAAAACCATGACAAAAGCACGACCATCTAAGCCCATGCGCGCCATCAATGCATCCATCAGATAAGCCGCTCGAGAAAAGTAACCGGTGTCTTCAACTAAAGCCATCAACAAAAAAAACAGAATGATGACCGGTATAAAGGCAGCTACTGTCGACAGTCCGTCCCATACGCCATCAAGCAGCAAACCCTGGATGAAAGGAGGAAGCGCTTGAGTCAAAGGCATCAGTGCTTGAATCTTGATGACGTCAAAAAGATGACCCAATAAATCCTGCAGGGGAGTTCCTAATGCGTAAACGCCCTGAAAAACCACATAGAGCACAGCAAAAAACAGGGGAAGGCCCCATAGTGGATGCAGCAAAATTCGATCAAGACGGTCGGTTAGCTCCTGTGTCGCATGAGCAGGCACATGTATATACCGCGCTGACGATGCAACCTGTTCACGCAACTTATGCTCTGAAGGGAGATGCCCTAAGATATCTTTAGTATGCTTCCTATCCACCTGACCAGCGAGCAATGAGGCTAAGGCTGGTTCTACCTGGTTGATACCCAGCCCCCTTTTCGCCGACAGGGCAATGACCGGCATTTCTGTCTCACGAGCAATACCTTCTACATCGATATGGATACTCATCTGTTGTGCTTCATCTTGCATATTCAAGGCTAGCAAGGCGGGAATTCCCAAACTGAGTACCTGAAATGCTAAATGAAGTTGCCGCTCCAATTGCACAGCATTAGCCACTACTATGATGGCATGCACCTCCTGCGTCATTAAGAAAGCGCGTACCACTTCTTCGTCATCCGAGTAGCCACGAAGATCGTAAATACCAGGCAAATCAACCAGTTCAACGAGATCGCCCCCCACAATCAATCGAGCCGTCATCAAATCAACAGTGATTCCTGGCCAATTTCCAGTTCTGGCCATCGAACCGGTCAACCGGTTAAACAGAGTCGACTTCCCCGTGTTGGGCATACCTAGTAGCACAATTCGTTTTTTCATGAGGTGACCCGAACTGCCAGAGCATCAAGGCGACGAAGAATAATATCCGTTGTGCCAATACGTACTTGCAGCGGCCCTCCCCAAGGAGCCCGGCGAATCACATGCACCGTCTGCCCCGGCAAAAAACCTAAGGCAGCCATACGTGCACGCAGACCTTCATCCAGCTCAACGCTGACAATAATCGCTTTCATCCCTGGCACCAAATCTGTCAGCAGGCGCTGCCCCAAGATCACCCCCACAGAGGTCATGAGCTTACTCGCAAATAAGAATACTTCTCATTATTGAACGATCATAGCTTGATCCACAAGTCTAAATCCGGTCATTTTTAAGGAAAATTATAGATTTCTTGGCCCAAAGCTCTCAAGCCACATATCAGTATTTCTTATTAAAAGCATATATATTATCTGTTTTTCTAAATTCATAGAATGATTGAATATAAGATTATACCCACTGGTTATGGAGCAAGCAGACCATGATGAATCTATCCAAAAAAATACCGGGACTACTTCTGGTTAACCTCATCCTGCTGGTAGCTTGGGGCATAGCTAACATTTCCTGGGTTCAGCACTCGGGAATGAGCATGTTGACCTTATCTATTATTATGGGCGCACTGATTGGCAACTTAGCTCCCCGCCTGACCCATGAAGGCACCCACGCAGGGGTTATGCTAGCTCAGCAGAATTTATTGCGCTGGGGTGTAGCTCTTTACGGCCTCAATCTAAGCCTGCAACAAATACTTCAAGTTGGTCCAGCTGCTTTGGTGATTGATGTCGTGATGGTCATAGGCACCTTAAGCTTGGGCTGGTATGTTGGAGTCAAGCTGCTACACATGGACCCTCAAACGGTGATATTGACCTCAGCGGGTAGTGCCATATGTGGAGCCGCCGCTGTCGTAGCTACAGAACCCGTCCTCGAAGCACCTGCTCATAAAACAGCGGCCGCGGTGGGAACGGTCGTACTTTTTGGTAGCTTGGCCATGATTATTTATCCCCTGCTGGCCACACTACATCCGATCAGCTCATTCTTATTTGGCACCTATACCGGTTCAACGGTCCATGAAGTTGCTCAGGTCGTGGCTATTGGAAAAACCATAGGAGGCAATACTGCAGATACGGCTGTTATTGTGAAGATGATACGCGTCATGTTACTAGCACCCTTTTTGTTGGTTGCTGGCCGTATGTTCAGGCAAACATCAGGAAATAGTTCCGCAGCAAAAGCTGGCGTTCCTGTCTTTGCTGTCATGTTCATTCTTATTGCGCTGGTGCATCCCTACCTGCACCTGCCTGATGCCTTGGTATCAGTACTACGCCAACTTGATGTCTACATGCTGGCCATGGCCATGGCAGCCCTGGGCCTCAATACCACCATGGCTAAATTGCGTTTGGCGGGTAAAGATGCCCTGATACTGGGAGGCTTGCTGTTTATCTGGCTGATTATCGGAGGTGGCATGGTCAACTTGCTCGTACAACAAGCCTTTCACACAGGATGGTTATAGAAGCAACCAGACGGTAGCGGGTTAAGCCAACAGAACACAGCACCACTCACCGCATTTTATACCGGCCGTGAGTGGATTGCGTTGAAAGTTCTTGGGAACTTGAAGTGGAGCGGGTGATGGGAATCGAACCCACGCTATCTGCTTGGGAAGCAGAAGTTCTACCATTGAACTACACCCGCAAGGAAACTACCCCGACCAACTAGCCGGGGTGGCTATCCTAACAGCAGGCAAGTCTTGCAGCAATGCGGCGCACCATCAATCTTTCACCCAGATTTACGCCGCCTTGCCCATCAAATTTCTATACTGGGCAAGACGAGCCAAACCCTGCTCACGCAAATGCTTGGCATCGTGTTGATCTGGGTGGAACCCTGGGCGGTAATAATCTAGGTAGCGAGGTAACATGCCCTTCAAGAATCCTTTTTTTCCCCACAAGCTGCGTAACCCCGAGGCTACTTGGGCCCAGGTGACCGGTTCAGGCTGGGCACGCAATAGTTGTCGGGTATGTAGTGTGGTAAAAAAACCAAATAACACCGTGGTCAATGCCATTTCGCTAACACGAACCCAGTAACTACCCACTTGATCCTGGTAAACATCAAAAGCCACAGCCTTATGTTCACTTTCTTCAACAGCATGCCACAGCCATAAAGGCACTAATCGCTCGTCCACACCACTCAGCAATTCCGGGCGACTTAGTATGGCCTCAGCAAACATCGCCGTGAAATGCTCCAAGGCACAAGTCTTGGCTAACATACGCTCAGGGGATAACCAAGATTCCTCACGACTGATCGCAGCAGTCACAAATTTCTCTATCTTGTTCGTCGGTAAGCCTTTACGAGCCATGAATGCATTAAATGCTTCATGTTCATGCCCGTGATTAGCTTCCTGTCCGATAAATGCACGAACTTGTTTCAGTAAAACAGGTTTTTTGATGCCCCCCTGAAAATGACGAACTGAACGCATGAACATACGCTCTCCCTCAGGAAAGGTACAGGAAAGAGCTGTAAGCAGCATGGTTCTGAAAACATCCCCATCAAACCATAGGGTGGGAATGCTATCGTCAAAGACAAAATCCATACGCCTAACCGGAATTTCCGGCACGTCATTATTCACGACAGGCAAGCTATTAATCTTGGCAGTCATGGTGGTACTCCTCAGTGGCCATTCAACACCTGATCAGTATCAAAGAGGAAGGGCTTTCATGCGAGGAGACTTTGTGCCAAGATGCATGTCAATTCAGGCCACCCCTTGCCGCCCATGCCCGAAAATCCTGATTTGCTTCGTCCGGTTATTCCCGTGGCTTATCCCTTGCTTTTATTGGATATTCTTCGCGAACACGGCGTTGCCATTGAACCTCTGATTGCAGACTGTGGCATCTACCGCCATGATCTGGAAAATGTTGAAGGGCGTATCACGCCAACACAGTTTGCCCAGTTAGTCACGTTGGGCGAGCAGCTTAGCGGTCACCCCGCCCTAGGGTATGAAATGGGATTGCGCATGCGGTTAACCACGCATGGAGACTTAGGCTATGCCTTGCTTTCCTCTTCCACCCTAGGTGATGCCTTATCGCTGGGTCAAAAATTCATGCCCCTGCGTAGCCGTGCCTTACACATGCGTCACCGTACGGAAGGCGAGCATGTCGTGATCGAGTTCAGTGAACGCTTTGATCTTGGCCCCTTACGACAATTTACCTTTGAAAGCCTGCTGATTGGCCTGTACCGTGCGGCGCACTGGTTGCAAGGCGGCGTACCCATCCATATAAATGTTGATTGGCCTAGGCCCGATTACCATGCCCGCTATGAACAGGCTATACCCCCCATGCAGTTTAACCAGGCTACCGTACAACTCCGTTTACCTGTGCGAGCCCTGCAAATCCCATTAGCTCAGGCTGATGCTACAGCTGCTCGTCAAGCGGTACAACGATGTGAGCGTGAACTGGCCCTGCTGGATGAATACCGTACCACGACAGAACGGCTCTATCAGCTGTTGCAGGATCACCCTGGACGATACCCCGATCTTGAAACCTGTGCGCAACGTCTCCTATTATCAACCCGTACCCTGAAGCGGCGCCTGCAAGACGAAGGCGTTTGTTATCAAAAAATTCTTGATGATGTCAGGTTACGAGATGCTCGCCGCTTACTTAAAACCACTCAACTTGGTCTTGAAGAAATAGCTCGACTTCTAGGCTATGCTGACCCTGCCAACTTTTCTCGTGCATTTCGCAAGTGGACAGGATCACCTCCCCGCGCCTATCGCGAACAACGATCATCGTCTCAAGCGGGATAATGCAACTTTAAAGTTTCAATCAGATTATCTTTATCTTGCCAAATCTTATTGATCCAATTCTGAAAATTTTGGCGAAATACAGCATCATTTTCATAATCACCCTGAATCATCTCTAAGGGGATAGCGACCTCTTCGACCTGAACCACGACATGTTGAATTCGTCCACAGACAAAGTCCCAGAATGAAGTACGTTGATTGGGGTAAAATAAAGTGACATTCAACATACTACGCATTTGCTGACCCATAGAGGACAGCACAAAGGAGGCTCCTCCTGCTCGTGGTTTCAGCAAATTGATATAGGGCGACTTTTGCGCCTGATGTTTTTCGCGTGTAAAACGAGTGCCTTCCATGAAATTCATAACCGAGACCGGTATGTGACGAAACTTCTCACACGCCTTTTGCGTTGCCACCAGATCTTTGCCCGCCATATCGGGATGTTTTTTGAGAAACTCCTTGCTGAATCGACGCATGAAGGGAAAATCCAGAGCCCACCACGCCAAGCCTAGAAAGGGCACCCATATCAGTTCTTTCTTGAGAAAAAACTTGAGCATGGGAATTCGTCGGTTAAATAGGCGTTGCAACACTAAAATATCGCACCAGCCCTGATGATTACTGGTGACGAAGTACCAACCTTCATACTTTAACCCTTCCATACCCTGCACATGCCATGTAGTCGACTGCGTCATACGTTGCAGAAAGTTATTAACCCCCATCCATAACTCAGCAATCTGAATCAGAATCCGAGAGGTTAAAGTTCTCCAGGCACGGAGAGGTATAGCCATTTTCAGCACGGAAACAGCCAATAAAAGACTGACAAGAATAACCGTATTAACCCCCATACCTGCCGATGTTACAACGCCTTTGACCGGTGCAGGCAACCATTTCAGCATATTTCATCCCCATGCTATTGACGACAAGTCCATTATTATACATTTGTACACAGTCTTTAATACGCCTTAATAAGGTTAAAGCATAGCAAGCTATCTGCCGGTGAGCTAATCGAAAGCAGGATGTACGGGCTGTTCGACAGGGAAACCAGCAGCCTGCCAAGCATCAATGCCCCCAGAAATCGAGACCACATGTTGATACCCCATATCTTGCATTGCACAAGCAGCCAAGGCAGCTCGTCCGCTCGTCTTACAGTAGACAACTATCTTTAAATCTCGCGCAGCAAAAGTTGCATGGCTACTTAGCACGAACTCCAAGACTCCCCGAGGTATTGAAATAGCACCCGGTAAATGCCCCGCTGCATATTCATCCGGCTCACGAACATCCAGCAAGAAATTAGCTTCTTTAAGCACTGAATCCGCTCGATCTACAGTTACTTCCTGGATTTTTGCCTTGGCCAATGCCACCAAATCGTGAGCTGTTTTCATGATCTTGTTCCTCCCTTGAAAATATAATCCCTAAGCTGTTGATAACAATGCTGGCATACTTCTTACGCACACACAACGCAGAATACGCATCGCACTAGCGGCTCAACTAATATTGTATTATTGCAACAGGGATGAAATGACTGTAATCGCTGGCCTCTGGCACCAGGTTAGGTGCCTATTGCCTACAGGTCGGAAAAATGAAGGCATGGTAGCTGGGAAAGGAAGCCTCCACGCTTGGGATGCTTCCCAAGAAAATTTCCCTTTAAACTAGCCATGGCCATCAGTTAATTTGGCTTCTGTTCAGTTGCCGCTCGTCGTGCGCATCATCAGCGCTCCCAAGCCCTGGGGTGAACACGCTCAAAGAGCTTAAGTCCTGAGCTTCTCTTCAACAAACAACAAACGATCTTGTCCCCAGTACATTTCCTGTTCAACAAAAAAAGTCGGAGCACCAAACACACCACGAAGCACCGCCGCTTCGGTATCCTGCTTTAATTTTTCCTTTACCTTGTCATCTTTAATCAATGCCTTGAAATCATCCAGCGAAATATCTGCTTCCTTTAGTACCTCGGCCAACTCATCCATAGAACCTAAATTGCGAGGATACCTAAACATGGCGCTGAATACAGCCGTCAGGTAGGCGTGGAATTTATCCGTGTGGTACATCTGCATGCCGACCGCCCCTCGCATCAAGGGGAGCGTATTGATCGGAAAATATGGATTGTGTTTGAACTTCACACCATAATGATCCGCCCAACGCTCCAGATCTTTCATGGCATGCATAGCCTTCGCAGGTACCTCAGCTGGACTACTGTTTCCCGTAGCCTGAAATAAACCACCGAGCAATATCGGACACCAGATAATACTGGCACCATGAAGATTAGCTATCTTAGGTAATTGCTGGTAAGCCAAATAACTGTAAGGGCTGCCTACATCGAAGAAAAACTCTACCTGTTTCATGTATGAAATCTCCTTGCACAACAAAAACTCTCATGCTTACCAGTGTTCTACCCAAGGGCGCAGATCTAGCTCCTGGGTCCAGGCATCACGTGGTTGTCGGTATAAGTGCCAATAATTGTCAGCAATGTGATCAGGATTTAGGACACCATCCTGATCTTTAAGCGCATAGCGATCCGGGAAGTTGTCACGAATGAATGCCGTATCGATGGCTCCATCGATAACGACGTGAGCCACATGAATATTGCTGGGCCCCAATTCTCTCGCCATACTCTGTGCAAGTGCCCGCAAAGCATGCTTTGCCCCAGCAAAAGCTGCGAAGTTGGCTGACCCGCGTAAACCTGCCGTGGCTCCAGTAAAAATTATCGTGCCGCGTTTGCGTACCACCATACGCCTGGCGACCTCGCGCCCTACCAGAAAGGCACTAAAACAAGCCATTTCCCATATCTTGAAATACTTACGAGCCGTTTCATCCAGAATACTGCAAGGGACATTAGCGCCAATATTAAAAACCAGCACATCGATGGGGGCGATATCGCGTTCAATATCCTCGACAAGTTTGACTACTTCATCTTCTTTGCGCGCGTCACATGCAAATCCATATCCCTGACCTCCTGTCTTCTGTATTTCATCCAGCAAGGGTTGCAACTTATCCGCTGTACGTCGCACCGCGCAGGTCAGCATACCCTCCTGAGCAAAACGTTTAGCTATAGCACCGCCGGTGGCATCACCCGCCCCCACAATGAGTGCTGACATTTTTTGAGTCATGGTAGGCCCCTCCATCTATATTTATAAAATAACGATCGTTACAATAACGAACGTTATGCTATGCTTAGTCTTATGTCAAGCCATTTAAGCCCTAAGCCACTATGCGCTATCCTCCAGGATATAAAGAAAAAAAACACACTGAGTTACTGAAAACCAGCGGCAGCCTCATGAAGAAAAATGGATTTGCGGCTACCGGCGTCGATGCCCTGATGCAATCGGCAGGTATGACCAGTGGCGCCTTCTATAGCCACTTTGCTTCCAAGTCTGATCTGCTCAAAGCTCTGGTCACGAGTGAACTGACCGCCAGCCAAAACTTATGGGCGCGTAACCCTCATGCAAGCGCTGAAGACTGGCTTGATTTTGAACTGGAACGTTATCTCAGTATTCAGCATGTGCAACAACCTGAGACTGGCTGTTTGTTGCCTTCTTTGTCTGCAGAGATTGCACGAACTGATTTATCTATCCGAGAACTGTATGAGCAAGAGCTATTGAAGGGTCATGCTATCCTGACCCAGCGTTTAGGTCATGAAGAGCTAGCATGGGCTTTCATCTGCCAACTTGTAGGCAGCATCCTCATTGCTCGTGCCCTGCCCCATGAAGAACTACAACGCTCCGTCATCCATGCCAGTAAACTATTTTTGCGCAGTGCTCTGGTTGCCAAAAATCTAAGCTTCGCCATGCCCACTCAAGAACCACAAAAATTATGACAGAGCATCCAACTATCCGGGTGATCTTGGTCAACTCCATCCCAAGAGACTGTTCTATGCTTAAGCGTATGGATAGCGGGGGGTGTCATGTTTGAATCAGCAGAGTTAGGCCACAAAATCAGCAAATCTGACTACCAAACGGAAGTTCCCGCGCTACGTGAGGCGCTGTTAGACGCGCAATTTGACTTGTATGAAAGCAAGCGTTTGACCGTGCTGGTGCTGATTGCCGGCGTCGACGGGGGCGGCAAAGGTGAAACCGTCAATCTATTAAACGCCTGGATGGATCCTCGTCGCATTGAAACTACTGCCTATGATGCTCAGGCCATGCATGCTTCAGACCGGCCTACCTTCTGGCGCTACTGGCAAAATATGCCAGCACGGGGTCGCCTGGGGATCTTCTTTGGATCCTGGTACAGTGACATCATCGAAGCAAGAGCTCGTGGCCACCTGGATGCTGGTGATTATGACCATCGCATTCAGCAAATCATAAATTTTGAAAACATGCTTGCCCGTGAATCTACGCTCATCCTTAAATACTGGTTTCATTTGAGCAAACCAGAGCAAAAAAAACGCCTAGAAGCCTTGTCATCATCACCACAAACTGCATGGCGTGTCACTGAAAGTGATTGGCATAAACTTAAACATTACGATGCTTATCGCTCGGCTGCAGAACATTGTTTGAGACTCACCAGCACAGGAGAAAATCCCTGGATCATCATTGAAGGCAATGATGAAAACTATCGCAACCTGACAGTAGGCAGACACCTCCAGGACACCTTAAACAAAGCACTGGCTTCGCATAAACATCAGCGCCGAATCGTAGCTCCTCCCTTACTGGCTCCAGTTGATCAACGCAGCCTGCTTGACAACCTGACCCTGGATCAAGCTCTAAGTAAATCCGAATATCAGGATCAGCTCGGTCAACTGCAGGGGCGCTTGAACAAATTATTAAGAGATCCTCGTTTTCTGCAACACCACGCCCTGATCACTGTTTTTGAAGGCAATGATGCAGGAGGCAAGGGAGGTAGCATACGCAGGATTACACAGGCTTTGGATGCTCGCTTTTACCGCATAGTTCCGATTGCTGCGCCCACTCCGGAAGAATCCTTGCACCCCTATCTCTGGAGATTCTGGCGTCATTTGCCGCAACGCGGCCATCTGAGTATCTTCGATCGTAGTTGGTATGGACGCGTGCTGGTTGAACGTGTTGAAAAATTCTGTACCACAGCCGACTGGATGCGTGCCTATGATGAAATCAATCAGTTTGAACATCAACTGGCTGCAAGCAATATCATCATCGTGAAATTTTGGCTCGCCATTTCTAAAGACGAACAGCTGAACCGTTTTAAAGAACGAGAGCAGACTGGATTTAAACGCTTCAAAATTACCGCCGAGGATTGGCGTAATCGGGAAAAATGGGATGAATACTCACAAGCTGTCAATGACATGGTCGATCGTACCAGTACACAGACGGCTCCCTGGACCCTGGTGGAGGCCAATAACAAATACTACGCCCGCATCAAGATCTTGACTATATTGTGTGACCGCGTAGAGCACGCCATCAAATCACATAAGACCAGCGACCTTGATAGATCAGACTGATTTACGCAGCCCACGACGTATGCCTTGCGCCAAAGTTTTTTCTATCAGGTGCCCAACCAGTGGCAAAGGCACCGTAAAATTAATTTCCCAAAGAACATGAGAACCTGTAGGCGTCGATGTAAATGTCAACTGACCACGATGGTTCTTCAGCGGCGCTCCACCGCGCGAAATCCGGTAATCGATTCGCTTATTCGGCTCAGCAGCAACCACCGTCTCCTCAAGAGCCAGGGGCCAAACTCCAATACGCCTGACTGAACCCGTACCATTGAGTTCCGCATCACCATTGCGTATCCGGCGGCAAGGCACACCAAACACCGACGCCAATCGATCATGATCCGAGAGCTGCGCATAAACAGCTTCTACACTCACGGCAAAATCCTGTTCAATCCTGATGCTATGTCGACTCATCACCACTCTCCCTGCTACATAACCTGAGGCATCCAAGCTGCAACATGATGCACGCACCTGAACATGATGTCACCCATGAAATGGCGCAACACGCATCACTTCTTCAATCGTCGTCAGCCCCTGCGCTACTTTTTGCGCTCCACCTAACCGTAAAGGTCGTAGTCCTTCCCGGTAGGCTAATTCACGCAAGGCCTGCAGAGGAGCACCATCGCCTACCAATTTCTTCATAGCATGGGAGAATACCAGGGTTTCGTATATTCCCATTCGCCCAAGATATCCTGTATCCCGGCATTCAAGACAACCACGAGGCGCCTTGGTTTTTTGGGGAGCCGTTGCTTTCCAGGGTTTAGTCAATTCGGCCCAGCCCTGAACATCCAAGTCCCCATCCACTTTGCAATGTGGGCATAATGTGCGAACCAGACGTTGCGCCATAATTCCTAGCACAGTGGCTGAAATGAGAAAGGGCGGCACTCCTATATCGATCAATCGCGTGATGGACGAAGGAGCATCGTTGGTATGTAACGTAGAAAGCACCAAATGCCCCGTTAATGCTGCTTGTATAGCCATATCTGCGGTTTCGGCATCTCGAATTTCCCCCACCATGATGATGTCAGGATCCTGCCGCATCAGGGCGCGAATGCCATCAGCAAAGGTCAAGTCTATCCCTGGCTGTACCTGCATCTGATTAAAACTTGGCTCCAGCATTTCAATGGGGTCTTCGACCGTACATACATTAACTTCATCCGTCGCCAGTTGTTTCAGCGTGGAGTATAACGTCGTGGTTTTGCCTGACCCTGTCGGCCCCGTCACTAAGATTATCCCATTAGGCTGGCAAGTCATGCCCTGCCACTTATCATAGTCATCACCTATCAGTCCCAGTTGCTTGAAGCTACGCAGTAAGACATCAGGGTCAAAAATACGCATCACCAGCTTTTCGCCAAAAGCTGTAGGTAAGGTAGATAATCGCAGTTCAACTTCTTCTCCGCCGGGGCGACGTGTTTTAAGACGCCCATCCTGTGGCTTACGTTTTTCTGCAATATTCATCCTACCTAAGATCTTGACCCGCGCCGTAACGGCACTGAGTACAGCCACCGGAAATTCATAAATATTATGCAGCACCCCATCAATACGAAATCGCATGCGGCCTATGTCCCGGCGCGGCTCCAGATGAATATCACTGGCTCTTTGATCAAATGCATATTGAAAAAGCCAGTCGACAATGCTGACGATATGTTGATCATTGGCATCCGGCGAACCTAATTGACCCAGTTCAAGCAATTGGTCCAACTGGACCACCCGCTGGCCTGTGCCTTCAGCACCCGAAGCTCGTTCTATGGAACGGGCCAGCTTATAAAACTCCAGACTGTAGCGATGTAAATGTTCTGGATTGGCAACAACACGCCGTATAACTTTATCACGCAGGGTGGTTTGTAGATCTTGTATCCACTCGCCGTGAAAGGGTTGTGCCGTGGCGACCACCACTTCAGTTCGCGTGACTGAAATCGCCAGAATTTCATGAATCTGAGCAAATTTATAGGACATCACCGCGGTGACCTGCGCGGCATTGATCTTTAGCGGATCAATCGGCGCTACAGGCAGCTCAGCTTTAGCTGCCAGCCAAGCAGTCAATGCTGATAAATCAAGCACCGCAGAGGTTTTACTTTGATCAACAAAGCCAAAACGAGCTATCACTTGCAAAGGGTGCCACGACAACTGATCGCGAGAACGCGGAGATCCCTTGACCATCATCGCATCGCGCTCCGTCAACAGCCCGTCACGCATCAACTCATCAAGGCACCAGCTCAAGTCGACACGCCAAGACGCTTTCGGCGGTTGGTTCAGGTCTTTTTTAATGGTCAATTTATATACCAGCCTTCACTGTCTATATCCATGTACGATTTTGTAGTCTAACACCCAAGTACTCAATCAACCTCAGTTAGACGTAGCAAAAACATGGTCTAAACTAGGCTTATTCATGTCTATACATAGAACACAAACCATGGCAAATCCCGCTGTTGAGGAATTCTTGCAACTCGACAATGAACTCATCGATGAATTCATGGCCTGCTACCGTGATGCCCGGGAGGAAATCCAACAAAGCATTCAAACCCTGAGCGAACATAATGACAGTGCCTCCATCAACACTCTGTTTCGCGCCATGCACTCCCTGAAGGGAAACTGCCGCATGGTCTATCTTGAACCCTATGTGGACAGCCTGCATGAACTGGAAGAAATCGTATCTGACCTGCGCGACATGCATCTCGAATACACTACCAGTATGGGTGATTTTTTTGTGGCAGCCACAGAATGTATTCACGACCAGTTAGTCCATCTGGTACGCACCCGCCAGCTAGATATAGTTGGGCTTGACCATCTGACCGACTGGGTACAGAGAGTTCGGTCTCCAGAGGCGGCCACTTCTCAGGATGTTTTTCTTAAAGCCGCTGCCTCACTGCGCGGCGAGGGCAGTGAACCCGCTTCACCCTACCCCGTGTTGCCCGTGCTTCCTGATGATCTCGACATCATGCAACAATGGGCGCAACGACTGGATGCCCTGAGTATTTACCGACGAGGCAGGTTAGAGCAAATCCAGGATTTAGCTAAATTACTTAATGAGGCACTGAACTGCCCGGTCGATGCCTCACAACTCACGGCTGCTGTATATATGCATGATCTGGGCATGGCTTTTGTTCCTCATGGCATATTTAACAAGGAAGGCAATCTCAGTCGTGAAGAATTAAGAATGATACAAGTACATGTCGATATCGGTTATCAGCTACTTCGCCGGATGGAACACTGGGATGATGCAGCAACCATGGTATTGCATCACCATGAACGCCATGATGGCCAGGGTTATCCTCAACGCCTTGTCGGGCAGGACATTCATATAGGCGGGCGTATTTTAGCGCTGGTTGATACTTACTGCTCGATTACCAATGAACGCTCTGACAGAAACTTCAAGCGTTCCCTACTTAGCGCCATTACTGAAATCAACTCCAGCAAAGGCATGCAATTTGACCCGGAAATGGTCGATGTCTTTAATGAAGTGGTGCGCACTCACCTCTTGAAGCGTTAGAATATGACAGCATGTTCGATCACCCTTTAACCGTGACCCTATTTGCTCTACAATTCCACACCGCATTTCAACCACCCCTCCGGCAGTTTGGCATCCGCCCTCCACGATGTCGCCGCCGGCCCAGTCGAGGATTTTGTCGTGCTTGAAGACTATCGCAAACAGGCAGCTGAACGTACAGCACAGGGTATTCCAGCCAAAGCTCTGGATGAAAGCCAAGTATCTGACTTGGTCAAGTTGATGAAAAACCCTCCTGCAGGAGAAGAAGCCTTCCTGCTGGACCTGTTTGAGAACCGCGTACCCGCCGGGGTAGACCCTGCTGCTTACGTCAAAGCAGCTTTTCTGGCCGCCATTACGCGCGGGGAGGCCGCCTCACCGCTGATCAACCGTGAACGTGCCGTTTATCTGCTCGGTACGATGCTGGGGGGATATAACGTAGAGCCTTTGGTGCATTTGCTGGATGTGCCTGAACTGGCCGCTCATGCCATGGAAGCCTTGAAAGGCACCTTACTGATGTTTGATGCATTCCATGACGTTGATGAAAAAGCCAAAGCAGGTAACTTGCATGCCAAACAACTGATAAAGAGTTGGGCTGATGCTGAATGGTTCACACGACGCAAAGAAGTCCCACAAAAGATAACCGTAACGGTTTTCAAGGTTAGCGGCGAAACCAATACGGATGACTTATCGCCTGCTCAAGATGCTTGGAGCCGACCTGACATTCCCCTTCATGCCTTAGCCATGCTGAAAAATGCACGTGACGGCATTACCCCGGATGCTCCTGGCAATGTCGGACCTATACGCCAGCTGGAAGCTCTCAAAGCCCTCGGACATACGGTCGCTTATGTGGGTGACGTCGTAGGCACAGGCTCCAGCCGAAAATCAGCCACAAACTCTGTGCTCTGGCACACAGGTCAGGACATCCCGCATATTCCCAACAAGCGTGACGGTGGCATTTGTATTGGCAGCAAGATTGCTCCCATTTTTTTCAATACCATGGAAGATGCGGGCGCGCTCCCATTCGAAACCGATGTCAGTGCACTGAACACCGGGGACATCATCGATATATATCCTTATGAAGGCAAGATTACACGGCATGGTCAATCTGAAGTGCTCAGCACCTTCACCCTCAAGAGCCAAGTACTGCTTGACGAAGTACAGGCAGGGGGGCGCATCAACCTCATCATTGGGCGTAGCTTGACTGCCAAAGCACGCGAAGCCTTGCATCTGGAACCCATCCAAACATTCCGTCTGCCGCAGCAGCCTACCGATACAGGCAAAGGCTATACTCTGGCACAAAAAATGGTCGGTAAGGCCTGTGGAGTCCATGGCGTGCGTCCTGGAACCTACTGTGAGCCACGCATGACTACCGTCGGCTCTCAGGACACCACGGGCCCCATGACCCGAGATGAACTGAAAGATTTAGCTTGTTTGGGATTTTCAGCGGATTTGGTCATGCAATCCTTTTGCCACACAGCTGCCTACCCCAAGCCTGTGGACGTACAAATGCATCACAGCTTGCCCGATTTCATCATGAACCGCGGAGGTGTAGCCCTACGGCCCGGAGATGGCATCATACACAGCTGGCTAAATCGTATGCTTCTGCCCGATACAGTTGGAACGGGGGGCGACTCACATACACGCTTCCCGCTTGGAATATCCTTTCCCGCAGGATCTGGACTGGTGGCCTTTGCCGCAGCAACCGGAGTTATGCCTCTGGATATGCCTGAATCTATCCTGGTTCGTTTTCACGGCAAAATGCAACCCGGCATCACTCTGCGCGATTTGGTCCATTCAATACCCTACTATGCCCTCAAACAGGGCCTGTTAACCGTAGAGAAGAAGGGAAAGAAGAATGTTTTCAATGGCCGTATTCTTGAAATTGAAGGCCTTGAAGAGTTGACCGTAGAACAGGCTTTTGAGTTATCCGATGCCTCCGCAGAACGCTCGGCTGCTGCCTGCACGATTACCCTGTCTGAATCCCGTGTTGCCGAGTACTTAACCTCCAATATCACCCTTCTCACATGGATGATCGCCAACGGATACGGGGATGCCCGTACCATAACTCGTCGTATTCAGGCCATGCAAACCTGGCTAGCCCATCCATCGTTGATGCGCGCTGACAAGGATGCTGAGTATGCAGCCGTTATTGAGATCGATTTGTCTGAGGTACGTGAGCCCATACTCTGCTGCCCCAATGACCCAGATGATGCCAAACTGCTGAGCCATGTGGCGGGAGACACTATCCATGAAGTGTTTATCGGTTCTTGCATGACCAATATTGGCCATTTCAGGGCTGCCGGTAAGTTGCTCGAAAAGGTTGAAGGTGGATCGCTCAGTACGCGCCTTTGGATAGCACCGCCCACGCGCATGGACGAACATCAGCTCAAGGAGGAGGGATACTACAATATCTTTGGTCGAGCGGGTGCTCGCACTGAAATGCCGGGATGTTCACTATGCATGGGCAATCAAGCGCGTGTAGCGCCTAACAGCACGGTAGTCTCCACCTCCACTCGTAATTTTCCCAACCGCCTTGGACAGGGTGCCAATGTCTATCTGGCCTCAGCTGAATTGGCTTCTGTCGCTGCTGTGATGGGCAAATTACCTACGGTTGCTGAATATATGGAGTATGCCCAGCAAATCAATTCCATGTCGGGTGACATTTACCGTTACATGAATTTTGATCGTATGCAGGACTACACCGAGCAAGCCAATAACATTCAGGTAGCCCAGGTTTCCTGAATCTGTAGTATCTGACTCAGGGCCATATCCAACGAAGGATAAAGCCCTGAGTTTTGATTAAAACAGCATGTGTTATGACGCAACTAACGCCCCCTAGGGGGCGTTTTAGTCATCTGGAGGCGGGTTTATGCGTATTTTTTACAGGCTGCTCGGCGGCTACCTATGTGCACTGCTAGCCCTGTGCAGTCATGCCGATACCGAGCTGACCATACTCAGTTATCATGAAATAGCTGACCACGAAAGTGCGTTGGTCCCCTTTTATACCGTGACCCCCACCAACTTTATTCGACAAATGGATTGGTTGAAAAATAACGGCTATCACTTTGTCAGCATGGATGATTTGCTCGCTGATAGGGCGGGAAAACGCAACCTGCCCGATAAAGCCGTTTTGATTACTTTTGATGATGGCTACCAATCCGTCTATACCTACGCCTTCCCTGTCTTAAAAATGTTCCATGCTCCCGCTGTCATCGCCTTGGTAGGCGCATGGCTGAATGCACCTGAAACGAGTCGTGTTAATTTTGATGGTAAAGAAGTGGCCCGCTCTGAACTGCTGTCCCACGATGAACTTCATGAGATGGTAAAAAGCGGGCTGATTGAAATTGCCAGTCACACCTATGATCTGCACCGGGGGGCTTTGTCCAACCCGCAAGGCAATAGGGAGCCTGCAGCTACGGCTCGCCTATGGTCAGCGACTGATCATCACTATGAAGATGAAGCCAGTTATGAGCACCGCGTAACAGCTGACCTGGAGAAAAACAATGAATTTCTTAAGCGTTATACCGGAAAAACCCCTCGCATCATCGTCTGGCCCTATGGAAGGTACAATATAGAGTTGAGGCGTCAGGCTGAAAAGCTAGGCATGCCCATAGGATTGACTCTGGATGATGGCCCCAATACCCCCGACACCCCACTGTGGGGCTTACGCAGAATTCTGGTCGATAAAACCACGACCGTATGGGATATCAAAACTGAAATTGATAAACGTAATTTGGGCCAAGTAGATGAGGGCCGTCCCAACCATATCATGCATATTGATCTGGATTATATTTACGACCCCGATCAACAGCAGGAAGAAAAAAATCTGGGCAGATTGCTTGATCGTATCATAGCCATGGGAGCAGATACGGTATACCTGCAAGCCTTTGCTGATCCTGATGGCAACGGAGCTGCTGATATGACCTACTTTCCCAACCGCCATGTTCCCATGCGAGCGGACCTGTTCAACCGCGTCGCCTGGCAAATCTCCACACGCACGCAGGTAAAACGTATTTATGCCTGGATGCCTCTCTTGGCATGGCAACTCCCGGCTCAGGACCCGGCCGCACATGACACCGTCGTCACGTTGCCTCCTCCTAACCAACCCAACCATGTCTCCATGGGCTATCCTCGCCTTTCACCTTTCTCAGCCCGTGCACGTCGTACCATACGAGACATATTTGAAGATTTAGCGCGCAATACCCCGCTGGATGGCATCTTGTTCCACGATGACATCACACTTTCTGACTATGAAGACGATAGTCGATTTGCTCGAAAGACTTACCAGGAATGGGGTTTACCCAGTAACGTGGCTGATATCCGCAAGAATGACGATCTCATGGCAAGATGGACCCTGTTAAAGATCAATTTTCTTGATAATTTTGCCGACAGCATCGCCGCATCCGTGAATGAAGAACAGCCTGGTTTACGCGTTGCCCGAAACATGTACGCCCAGGTTGTACTCAACCCCCATTCTGAAACCTGGTATGCCCAGTCGCTACCCAACTCGCTACATAACTATGATTATACAGCCATCGAAGCCTTTCCCTACATGGAACAGGCCAGTGATCCCATTGCTTTCTATCATGACCTGGTCGAACGCGTTAAAGCCTTTCCTGATGGGCTACAAAAAACTGTTTTTGAACTGCAAACGGTAGATTGGCGCACGGGCAAGCAAGTTCCCGACCAAGAACTTGCTGACACCATCAGACGATTACGGTCATGGGGGGTACAAAACATCGCTTACTACCCCGATGATCTCTATAATAATCATCCCGATCCAGCGATTATACGCCCTGCGCTGGAACAGAAAGTGGATCGCGCCCAACCTTAAGGTGATGCATGCTGCTTGCCGTTCTACATAGTTTCTGGCACGCCCTCCTCGGGTTTGCCTTTTATTATCCGCTATTTATGTCCTATCTATGGATGATAGGGGCTTTATTGTTTTACTGGCGCATAGAACGGCATGACCCTCCCCCTCAGCACCCTCGGGTTTTGGATCCCACGCCTCCGGTCAGCGTGCTTATTCCATGCTATAACGAAGAGGAAAATGCTGAAGAAACGCTACGCTATGCGCTGAATCTGGACTACCCCGACTTTGAGGTGATTGCCATCAACGATGGTAGCAAAGATGCCACAGGCCCTTTGCTTGATCAGTTAGCTGCTCAACATGCCAGGCTCAAGGTTGTACATCTGGCGCGTAATCAAGGCAAAGCTATGGCTCTGCAGGCAGGGAGTTTACTAGCACGTCATGAAATCCTGTTATGTATTGATGGTGATGCCCTGCTTGACAGACAGGCTGCACACTGGATGGTCCGGCACTTTGTCAGTAATCCTGAAGTTGCTGCCGTGACAGGAAATCCGCGTATAAGAAACCGCTCTACCCTGTTAGGGCGCGTACAGGTAGGAGAATTTTCCTCTATCGTGGGCATGATTAAACGTGCCCAACGCAGTTTCGGCCGTCTATTCACAGTATCTGGGGTCATCACGGCATTTCGCAAATCAGCCATCCATCAAGTAGGGTACTGGAGCGATGATGTCCTGACTGAAGATATTGATATCACCTGGAAACTGCAACGTGCCGGCTGGGATGTACGATTCGAAACTAACGCTCTGGTGTGGATTTTAATGCCTGAAACCCTAAAAGGGCTTTGGAATCAGCGGTTACGCTGGGCTACCGGCGGCGCCCAGGTACTTATCAAAAATGCACGCGCACTGTTCTTACCTAATCAAAATCATATGTGGCCATTACTGCTAGAACTGTTACTCAGCCTTGTTTGGTCCTATGGCATGTTGCTAATTGCTTTCGTATGGATTCTGGGGCTGATCACCCCAGTTCGTTACTTCCCGCATATCGGGTCACCGCTGATTCCAGATCAAGGGGGCGTCTTATTGGCAGCGACCTGTTTGGCTCAGTTCGGCCTGGCCAAGTGGCTGGATAGCCGCTATGACCGAGGTTTAGGACGAAACTATTACTGGATGGTCTGGTACCCTTTAGTATTCTGGCTGATCAACACCTGCGCCACGATTGTCGCTTTCCCCAAAGCATTACGCTGGGGAGCGGGACAACGTGCCCGCTGGATCAGCCCTGACCGCGGTATACGACCTGGAGGAGCATTATGACAGATCGCCTGATTATCAATGCTTCGGGAGAAATGAGCTGGTCTCGCCGACTACTGACCTGGACCAGTACAACCGTACTATGGGGCATCTGGTTATATCTGTGGGAACCCATAGGTCATAAATTCAAACTGGCCATGCAGGGACATCAACCCCACTTTCAGCCCATGATGCATGTGGTAAGCACCTTATCACCGGTGTCCCTGACCCACGCCCTCTTCGCCTTGATCGGGACTACCACCACCTTATTGCTTTGGACCTTCCTGCCCGGAAAAGCAAGAACTTACCATCATGGAGTGGAGGTCTTAGGCGACTATGCCCGCTACTTCCAACTTAGCGAAAGCTCCATCAAAGTAGCCCGGGAAAGTCAGATTTGCATTGTGCATCATGACGATGAGGGAAAAATAACAAGCATAGAAACCCGAGCTACCGGGAGCATGAAAGCAACTTGACCCTCATGCCTTGGCTAGCTTGCGCCGCCGTGGCGGCACTTGCACGCTAATCCGGCTAAACTCAAAATCATCCACTTTAAGCTTGCGCGTTCTTAGCCAGAAACGCCATGTCGACCATGGCCAGATGGTATAGTTATTTCCCGCAGCATCCTGGTACCAACTTACGCATCCCGTGGCCCAAACCGAACCCTTTAGGGCCTCCTGCACCTCCTGGTTAAATTCTCGCTGTGCTATGGCGCTGACCTGAATAGTATCTGCTCCACGCCGATCCATCATGGACATGCATTCAAGAATATGGTGCACCTGACACTCGATCATGAAAATAATGGAATTGTGCCCCAAAGCACTATTGGGACCCACCAGTTGATACATATTGGGAAAACCAGTCACCGTCACTCCCAGATAGGCTTCACAATTCACTTTCCAATCTTGAGCCAGGGTATGACCGGAAACCCCTACTACCGGCACATCCTTCATATAGATACGTGGATCTACGACGAATCCTGTGCCCAGGATAATACAATCAGCAGGTCGTTCTTTGCCGTCACGGGTCACGACACTATGTTCCCTAACCTCAGCAATCCCCTCAGTCACCAACTCAACATTGGGGCGATTAAACATGGGATACCACTTATTGGAAATCAATACACGCTTACACCCCAGGGTATAATCAGGGATCAGTTTCTCCGCCACTTGGGCGTCCTTAACCTGATAACGTATCCACAACTTTAAGACATTCTGCGCAGCTCGGGCCAGAGCAGGCTTAAATGCAGGCCATACACGGGACTCATTGCTCCAGTAAAGGCGTGCACGATGTAACTGCCGCAACAGCGGAAAGCGGGCAAACATGTGTTGCTCAATCGGCGCATAACCGCGTTCATCTCGCGGAATAACCCATGCCGGTGTTCTCTGAAAAATGGATAACTGAGCTACTTTAGGCGCAATTTCAGGCGCATATTGAATGGCTGACCCCCCGGTTCCTATAGAAATTACCTGCTTGTCCGTCAGATCGTACGTATGATCCCATTGCGCCGAATGGAAGACCTTGCCCTTGAACTTATCTATGCCCGGCAGTGAAGGAATCTGAGGTACATGCAGCGGGCCACTGGCCAGTACAAAATGGCGGCAGATGACTTCAGCACCTGAACTCATCCTCAGATGCCAACGCGCCGTAGCCTCATCAAACCGAGCTCCCGTCAGTGCCATACCCAATCGAATAAATGGACGCAGCCCAAACTTCTCTGTGGTATCTAATATATAGGCCTGAATTTCATTCCATGGAGAGTAACGCCTCGACCAGTCAGGCTTGGGCGCAAAAGAAAATGAATACATATGCGACTGCACATCACAGGCTGCTCCCGGGTAGGAATTGTCCCGCCAGGTTCCTCCCACCTCATCCGCCTTTTCTAGGAGCAGAAAATTGTCATGCCCAGCTTCGCGCAATTTGATAGCCATACACAGCCCCCCAAATCCGGCACCTACAATGGCAACATCCGTCGTTATGGGTGATGACCTATTGAGTTTGGTTTGGCTATTCATCAGAAGAGGGCTCCATGCAATCAATAGCCTCAGTCTATCTAAGGCTCTGGTGACAGAATAGGCTATGCTGATATTATAAATTGATAATTTCGGCAAAACTTCTATGCCTACACGATCCATTCTTGGCCTACAGTACGTGATTCGAGGCTTGCGAGAGCAAGGCGAAAACGTAGACTCTATTTTGCAACACTATGGCCTTAACTTAGATCGTATGGACCCCGGAGCTCGCATATCTCGATCTCTGGAGTTAGCCATACACATAGCCATTGCTGAGATATTATGTGACCCACTAGCTGGCTTAAGGACAGGCACTTACTTCGGATTTGCTGGCTACGGTCCACTTACCATGCTTCTGGTCACCGCTGAACATCTTTTACAAGCCATTCAGTCAGGGATCACCTACCAGGGACTGACCTTCTTGTTTGGCGAGCTCTCATTTCATCCCGGCCCACGAGAAAGCGCTTTGGTACTGACTCCTTTGCAACTCCCTCCCAAAGCATTCCGCTTTCGAGTGGATGGTGAAATGACGGGAACTTATAAGCTTCTACGTGATATGCAGAAGACCTTGAATATCAATATCCCCCTGTCACGCATAGAATTTCCCTACCCAGCTCCTGCTGAAGCTGCCCGTTATCATGACTTTTTTGATAGCGACATAAGTTTCGGCAGTCCTGTGGGACGTTTTTGGGTCGCCAATGAATATTTACAATGCAGGATGCCTACCGCAGACCCCACGGCACAGGCTCTCTACTGTAAATTGTGCAATGAAGCCCTGGCAGCGGCCCGGAGCGATGATGGGAACCTCGTAGAACAGGTACGACAGCATATCGCGCTGTTTAACGACCACTTCCCCGATGCACCCTCCGTAGCGCGGGCTTTAGGCATGAGTGAGCGCAATCTTCGTCTGCAACTCAACCGGCTAGGGTCTAGTTTTCGACAGCTTCGCGACTCCCAAAAACGGGAACGCGCCGAACAACTCCTGGCTAAAAGCCAGCTCAGTATCAGCTCGATTGCGCAACAACTCGGTTACGCGGAATCTGCAGCTTTTATTCATGCTTTTCGCAGACAGACCGGCATGACGCCGGCGGCTTTTCGCCGACAACTTGCTTCAGGTCTTGCAGATGATCTTACTTTGACGCAGACTTGAAGACCATGCTCATTGCCAAGGAACCACCATGAGTTTGTCCCTTTATGATGTCGTGCAACCTTTACTGGTCCAACATCTAAGCAACCTCTCCCGTCTTCTTGAAAAACTTCAGGCTCATACGGCATCCAGCCCCGAGCAAGATGAACATATTTTGTCTGCCCGCCTGGCTCCTGACATGTTTGACCTCAGACGCCAAATCCAGATAGCTACCGATCACGCTAAAGGAACCATGGCTCGTCTGGCTGGTTCTGAGCTACCCAGCTACCCGGACACGGAAAAAACCGTAGCAGAACTCCAAGCTCGTTTGCAACGGACCCAGGATTTTGTGCTGAGTTTTACTCGACCTGCCTTTGACGGAGCTGAAGATCGCAACGTACAAATGATCTACCCTTGGGCAACGTATGACTTTACCGGCCTACGTTTTGTTCACTACTGGGCCATTCCCAACTTCATGTTTCACGTCAACATGGCTTATGCCATTTTAAGACAACAAGGCGTGGCCGTGGGCAAGGCTGATTACCTAGGGCCCAATCACGAATCAGCCTGAGAGCACGGTCATCGACCAAATAAGTTATGCATAAAACGATTCCAGCTTGACCCATGATGAGCCTTGGCATGACCTGAATCATGGGTAGCCCCCTCTTGCCCAAGCTGATGCTCATGCTCATAGCGAGCCTGTTCCTGCTTGAGCATGGCCTGCATGGCTATCAGGGCTGGATCCCTTGGAGACACTCGCTGCGCCTGTCGCAGACTGGCTAGTGCCCGTGGCCAATCATGATTTGTTTCTGCCCGGCTCACTTTCTGCACGAAGACCTGTTTAAGTGCATATATACCTGCTAACGCCTGGCTATTATGGTCATCACGACTTAGCACACGACGGTAATAGTAAAGCGCTGAATCCCCTGCAGGCTCAATATATAAACCCGCCTGAAAGCGTTGTTGGGCCCGTTGCAAATCATCATGAATACGGTAAATTCTATAAGCATAAAACCCCAATGCTGCGGCCAACACGATAGCCACTGCACTGCGTAGCCAAAGCGTATAGCGTGATTTGACATGACGAACGGCGGCTATCGGTCGGGTATACATCAAGGTTGGATCATCTTGCGAACTCTGGGGAGTCGCATACATGGCTTGACCGCCCTCCTCAGGCGGCAGTGCTTGCATCAAGGCCGACATATCGGCAAAACGCTGATCCGGTTCTTTAGCCAGAAGACGATCGAGGACTCGTTGCCAGGCAACCAAATGCGGAGGCATCACTGGAACCGACATCTGTAGCTGATTAACCAGAGTTGTCGCGTACTCATCTGCGCGATAAGGGTTATAGCCCAGCAACATCTCCAGCAAGACAATACCTAGGCTATACTGATCACTACGAGCGTCTACCGGGCGTGCGGATACTTGCTCTGGGCTGCTGTAAGCTGGGCTACCTACCATGCTACCGGCCTGTGTTAATTCCACATCCATATGTGGATTTTTAGCAATGCCAAAATCGCTAAGCACTAAAGAACCATCGGCCCTAAACAGGATATTGGCGGGTTTAATATCGCGATGCACCATACCTTGCTGATGTACAACACGCAACGCATCCGCCAGTTGCAGGATCCAGGTTCTAATTTGAGCTCTATCCAGCCCCTGTTTAAGACGGCTGCGTAAATCTCCCCCCGGCAATAACTCCATGGTCAGATAGCGTCGACCATCCTGCAAAGTACCCACATCATAAATGGTCACGATATGTCGATGGTTCAGCGTGGCCAAATACCTGGCTTCCTGAAGAAACCGCTGTGTATTATGATCATCGCCAGCTTTCATGACTTTCACAGCAACACGACGATCCAGGGTTTGTTGCATGGCACTGTAAACGACAGCCATTCCTCCCTCAGCTATCAAACCGTCAATATCACAACCGGGAATGTCAGGAAAAATCTCTGTCACGTTGTACACTCTTAGCCCTATCACAGGTGAAGTACATGATAACAGAAGCACGTCACGACGACCGTTAAGGAGTTATGC
Source organism: Pseudomonadota bacterium (assembly GCA_021804355.1). Lineage (GTDB taxonomy): Bacteria > Pseudomonadota > Gammaproteobacteria > Pseudomonadales > Moraxellaceae > JABEVH01. The sequence goes on from JAJZHP010000007.1 coordinate 27,229, forward strand.
ATGCGAATCGCCCAAACAGGATTATTGTCTCCCCTTCCACGCCATGCCCGTGTGCTTTTTCTTGATATGGCTGAACCCGACCATCTCGATAAGGCAATCCGTCATCTTCTGCCTTTTGTCGATGGACACCATGTGGTCATTGGCCTGGGTTCTTCGTTAATACGAGCACTTAATGCTGAAGTACCTGGTTTACGTGCCATGCCCTTGCTGGATGCTCCTGTCACTCTTCCCAGCACACCCCATGCCCTCTGGTTGTGGTTACGAGGAGATGAGCCTGGAGATCTTTTATTGCTTAGCCATCGCCTGCTTCAGGCAGTCACCCCAGGGTTCATACTTGCTGCGGAGCGTGTCCTGTTTTTACATCACCAAGGGAAAGACTTGACAGGCTATCGCGATGGCACGGAGAACCCTAAAGGCGATGACATCAGCTCGGTAGCCCTGGTGCAAGATGCAAAGCCTGGATTACTTGGCTCAAGTTTTCTGGCTGTGCAAACATGGCGCCATGACTGGCATAAATTGTCCTTGTTGAAAGAGGCCGAAACAGACCTTATCATCGGCCGTAGGCGTCAGGATGACACCGAGATCGATAATGCTCCCGCCCATGCTCACGTACGTCGCACCGCCCAGGAGGACTTCACCCCGCCTGCTTTTATATGGCGTCGCTCCATGCCCTGGGTACAGGGACAGGAAGGCGGGCTGCTTTTTCAGTGTTTTGCCCATAGTCTGGATCTTTTCGAAGCACAGCTGCGACGCATGGCCGGCCTGGATGATGGCATACCCGATGCCTTGTTCAGTATCAGCCAGGCTATCGATGGAGCCTATTTCTGGTGCCCTCCCATGCACCAGGGACACCTGGATCTACGCTGCCTTAATTATTGAGTAGGGCGATTCATGATACGACGTAGCAAAGGCATACTCTGCTTCCATCCAGCCAGCGCCACACAGGTCATGACGCCTGAAACCATGGCTCCAGCAACTCCACAGGATAGAATATCCTGTCCCGTCAGCCATAAACCGGGGATAGTTGTTTCAGGCCTCAACCAATCCTGACGAAACCGTTGTGGATCATGATTCAAGCCATAAAGCTCACCCTGCGCCCAGCCTGCAAACCAACTTGTAGACAGCGGTGTCGACACTTCCCAGTAGGCAACCTTCCCCTGCAACTGAGGCAGCTGTTGATAGACGACTTGCATCAACCGCTCACCCCATTGTTGCTTATTCGCCTCATACTCAGCGCCGCGCTGATTCCAGGTGGTTGCTTCCCACGCCTTAAACCACTCATAAGGTGCCGGAGCCACGACTTCCAAAGTTGACAGACCAGGATGCTCTTGTTCCCAGGCAGGATCTTTAGCTGAGGGGAACGAAATATAGACGACTGGAAACGGCGCTTTGGCATCGCTGAGGAATTTTTCTATGGAAGCATCGTGATCAGGGCCCGGGTAAATCCATAAATTGCTGCGGGGCAATCCTAAGGTTTTGGCCGTTCCATGCAGACCCACATACACACCCAGGTGAGCCAAGCTGGGTTTAACTGAGGCCATGTGCTGCTCATACCCATATTGTCTAGCGATTTCAGGTTCGATCAATCGACTGAACGTGTTGAAAACGCCTACCCCTGAAACCACAACAGGACAAGCCAGTTCATGTCCATCCTGCATAAGAACACCGCTGACTTTGCCATGTTTGACTACGATTTTTTCAACTCGAGCATAGGTAAATACTTCACCACCGGATTTTTGAATACGCGGAATCATGGCCTCTGCAATGCGCCAACTGCCTCCCTCCGGATAAAACCCACCATAGAGATAATGCCTGGCAATCAGTGCATGTATCAAAAACGCTGATTGGCTTGGAGGCAACCCATTATCACCATACTGACCGGTCAATACCGCCAGAAATTCAGGATTCTTGCTCAATGGCGCCAAAACTTCCTGCGTCGTCTTAAACAGCATAGAGGGGATCATGGCACGGAACAGGGGGCGGGACCAACGCAAGGTCTGTTTTCCCAATAACTTCTGCATGGTGAACCAGGGCATGGCTTTACCTGCCCGGTCCAACAATTTCAGATAAGCCTTGATGGCATGCTTTTCCTCAGGAAATTGCTGCAACAATCCAGCAGCAAAATCTTCTCGCCCAGTCTGGGCCCGAAATGTTTTTTCACCAATAATAAACCGGTCAAAATCAGCGTCCATGGGTGCCCACTGCACCTTATTATCTGTCAGGTGATCCATGAGGCGTCTGGTTATCGTAGCTGCGCCCATATCCCCGATGTAATGCACGCCTACATCCCAAACAAAACCTTCTCGCTCATAGCTATGCGTATAGCCACCCGCCGTATAGTGTTGCTCCAGTACGGCCACTTTCCAGCCCAAGTCTGAGAGTAAAGCCGCTGTCGTCAACCCTCCCATGCCTGAACCAATCACAACAGCATCATAAGTCTGATTTAAGCGTGATGGACGATAACGACGTCCGAGATGAGAAGGGCGACTTGGCGTAGACATATTCTATACTCCTTGTTTTTCTCTCCTATTATATGCAATTATTTGCATATTGAAACCCTGGGATTGATGATGTCCTTACGCCATGCCTTGCTTGCACTTATCGACCTGGAACCAGGCACAGGCTATGACCTGATGAGCCGTATTGAAAAATCCATAGGATTTTTTTGGCCAGCAACCCATCAGCAGGTCTATAAAGAGCTGCATCAATTGCAGGAATTAGGTTGGGTTGATGTGCAGGTAGAGAACCAGTCAGGAAAACCTGATCGACGAGTCTATACCCTACGGGAATCCGGTATACATGCCCTAGAGTCCTGGCTCACACAGGATTCTAGCGCTGCCAAAATCAGAGATCCTTTTCTACTCAGAGTATTTGCAGCTCATCGGCTGGAAACCGGGGCTCTACGGCAACAACTAGCGCAGCAGAAAAACCTGCACCAAGCGACCCTAGACCTCTACCATAGCATTGATGAGCGCCTACGCTCTGCCCCTGACCATGTGCAGAATCGTTATCGCTTTGCCCGCCACACCCTGCGCTTGGGCATCTATTATGAGCAAGCCTGGTTACGTTGGAGCGAAGAGTTGGATGAACTCGCTTAAGAACGTTTCGCCACCAGATCAATCAGAGCAGAACGCCCCAGATGTCCATGACCTTCGCAAACTTCAGCCTCATACTCTCTCAAATCCAAAATATCCAGCTCTGAAAATGCTTCCTGCATCATCTCAAGGGTATAGAGCTGATCAGCCTCCGAAGGCCCACCCGTGCGAAAATCCAGCTGACGCAAACCGTAGCCATGTAATAGCAAAAGTCCTCCGGGTCGTAGAGCCTTGACCATACCATCAAAGATCCTTTGACGTTGCAACGGTTTGGCAAACTGAATGAAAATGGCAACGACCACATCAAAGGTAGCTACAGGCCATTCCCAAGTCAGCAGATCAGCATGAACCCAGTTCAAGGCTACCTGCCTTTCCATGGCTAACTGGCGTGCTTTTTCCTGTGCTCGCTGCGAGCCCTCCACGGATGTTACATGTAGTCCACGTTGCGCCAGCCATACCCCATTGCGGCCCTCACCATCAGCGACGGCTAAAGCGTTCTGCCCGGGCAATAACCGAGCTTCCTGCCGTTTCAGAAACTCGTTGACTTCCTTCCCAAACACAAAGGCATCCTGTGCATATCGCTCCTCCCAACGTAACAATTCTGATGATGCCATGGTCTCTCACCCTCGTTATTGCAAATTTAGAAACGACTCCTAACGTGAGAATGACTGTATGTGTACTGCCTAACAAGCTCAAGACAAGATTGGGCTATATTTAATTTTTACCCCCTAACGGGACATGAAATCTTATGCAGCACGATTAAAAGACGTTACCCAAAAAAGTGCTGAATTTGTAGAGAAACACGAATCCCATCTCCGTAGCGCTGTTACTGACCAGGCTGCGGAGATGCCTGCGTTAACCCATGTATGACATCAAGAAACGGTATGAACCATGATAGGATAGCGAATGATTCAGGCAGGGTAGATTCAGGTGTCGCATCATATCGTTCACGTCGCAGTCCCTGTGCCGTTACGTCAGATCTTTGATTATTTGGCTCCGGCAGCTATGCTGACCAGCCTTCAACCAGGCGTTCGAGTTAGAGTAAGTTTTGGGCGACGATCACTGATCGGGGTAGTATGCGATATTCATAACACGTCGACCCTTCCCCAAGGGCACTTGAAACTGATTGAAGAGGTTCTCGATCAGGAGCCTGCCCTCACGCCTGCGCTATTTAAACTTGCCCAGTTTGCTAGTACTTACTATTTTCATCCTATCGGTGAAGTGCTCGCACAAGCCTTGCCCGTAGCCTTGCGCCATGGCGACCCTGTCGAAGCCGAACCAGACCTGCGCTGGCGCCCAACCCCCCTGGGGATGCTGCTAGCCAAAGAATCCCTGCAAAGAGCGCCGCGACAAATGGCTGCTTTACAGCTTTTGCGTGATGACCCCCAGGGTATCAGTCGTGAATTTGCCCAAGTCTTTGGAATCACCACACGGGACTTAGCCACGCTGGTCAAAAGGGGCTGGGCTGAAGTCTATGAGCATGAAGAGCCCCAGGGCTTACCTTCTGCCCAGCTAGCTCAACCTGCATTGCCTGCTTCTCAGGAGCAAAAGCTAGCCATCGAACGCGTATTAAACACGACTGGCTTTCAAACTTTTCTGTTAGAAGGCATCACGGGCAGTGGAAAAACTGAAGTTTATCTGCAAATCATCGCTGAGGTTTTACAGCGTGGTCGGCAAGCTCTTGTCTTGGTGCCGGAAATCAGCTTAACACCACAGACCGTAGCCAGATTTCAGCACCGATTTCGTTGTCCCGTGGTCAGCCTGCACTCTGGACTCAGCGACAAAGAACGCATGAATGCCTGGCGTCGCGCCCGCCATGGGCAAGCTGGCATCATCATAGGCACCCGGTCAGCCCTTTTTACCCCGATGCGGCATCCCGGTATTATCATCCTTGATGAGGAACATGATGCCTCGTTCAAACAGGCAGAAGGCTTCAAGTACCACGCTCGGGATCTGGCTATCGTGCGTGCCCGCATTGAGAACATTCCCATACTGCTTGGCTCTGCCACACCTTCCCTGGAATCCCTACACAATGCCCTGCGTTCCCGCTATGTTCATTTAAGACTCAAACAGCGCAGCAACCATGCCAGTCTGCCCGTCTTTCATCGTGTCGATCTGCGGCAAAAAAAACTTGATGAGGGACTGGCCCCAGAGACTCTTGAGCGTATCCAACGACATCTAAAGCAGAATCGACAAGTCTTGGTATTTGTCAACCGCCGCGGCTATGCCCCTGTCATACTTTGTCATGATTGTGGCTGGCGCGTTCCCTGCCCGCACTGCTCAACACTACCCACGCTGCATAAGGCTGAAGCCTGTATACTTTGTCATCACTGCGGCTTTCGTCAACCCATCCCCCTGCGCTGCACATCTTGCGGGAGCCGCGATCTTCGCCCCTTGGGCGTTGGAACCGAACGACTGCAAGGAGTACTGGAGCGCCATTTTCCCAATTTTCCGCTGTGGCGCATCGACCGAGATGCCGTTCGTAACCAACGCGCCCTGCAAAAGGTTATGGATGACGTTCATCGCAATGAACCTGGCTTACTTTTAGGCACCCAGATGCTGGCTAAAGGGCATCACTTCGCCGCCGTTGGCTTAGTGGTCATAGTTGATGCCGACTCAGGCCTATTCAGTGCAGACTTCCGCGGCCCTGAACGCTGCGTACAAATGATTGAGCAAGTGGCCGGACGAGCGGGCAGAGCAGGACAGGCTGGAGAAGTACTCCTGCAGACCCATGAACCGGAACACCCCCTGCTCACCACCCTGCTAACCCAAGGTTACTCTGCTCTAGCGCGCCAATTACTTGAAGAGCGCCGATCTCTTCAACTTCCCCCTTGGTCCTACCAAGCCTTATTGCATGCACAAAGCAATCAGCGTGAAGCCACCCTGGAGTTCTTAAAACAAGTTCATGACATCACCACAGAGGCTAGTCCCTATGGCCCTATCATGGCGCCTATCGAAAAAAAAGCAGGACTTTTCCGTGCTCATCTGTTGCTGCAATCAACCAAGCGAGCCGATTTGCATACTGCCCTTGAGCGACTCAACGGCCCGGACGCACCCTTGCTCCCAGACCGGGTACGTTGGTGGCTGGATGTAGACCCTCAGGATTTACTATGACAGACCACTTGCCAATAAGCTTGTTCTGCATGGTGCCCATGCGACAACTCCATTACAATACCCTACTTTGTGACCTCCAAACTGCAACGCCCTAATAAGATTAGCCTTGTAGGTTGCAGACCCAGTTTGTATTTTTGAGATGGCGATGAAACAACGAATCCATGAACTGCTTCAGACAGCACTGACCGAGCTACGCGCTCAAGGCAAGATTGCTGATGATTTTACTCCGAATATTCTTGTAGAACGTTGCCGCGACCGTGCTCACGGCGACTGGGCCACTAACCTGGCAATGATTTCAGCCAAAGCTGCAGGCCTGCGCCCTCGTGACATGGCTGATCTGATTGTCAGCGCACTACCACAAGACCCCGGTATCCGGAAAGTTGAAATTGCAGGCCCCGGTTTCATTAATATTACCGTGGATGACCAGGCTGAACTCGCCGCGCTACCCACTATCCTGCAACAAGGGGAACGTTTTGGGCGCAGTCAACGCGGTGCAGGGCAGTACTTGCAAGTGGAATTTGTCTCTGCCAATCCCACCTCTTCCCTGCACGTAGGTCATGGCCGTGGTGCCGCTTACGGCATGACCGTGGCTAATCTTTTGGAAAGTCAGGGCTACCTTGTAGATCGTGAATACTATGTCAATGATGCTGGCCGGCAGATGGACATACTGGCGACCAGCACCTTCTTGCGTTACCTTGAATTATGCGGTGAAGAGCTTAGCTTTCCCGTGAATGGTTATCGTGGCAACTATGTCATCGATATGGCCCGGGAGCTACAGACCACCCATGGCGATATCTTCAGACACTCTAGTGCTGAAATATTTGCCGGCGTTGCTACCGATGAACAACGTGACGCGCAAGGCGAGATCATCGGCGGTGATAAAGAAGCTCATATTGATGACCTGATAGCTGCGGCGCGCCAAGGCTTGGGAGCCATCTCCTACGGTATTTTCTTCTCAAAAGCACTCAATACTATCCTGGAAGACATTCAGGATGACTTGGCGGAATTTGGAGTCACCTTCAAACGCTGGTACTCAGAAAAATCATTGGTGGATAGTGGCGCCTTACCTCGGGCCCTGGAACGGCTTCAACAAGCCGGAGCTACCTATACACAGGACGGTGCGCTGTGGTTCCGTTCTACGGATTACGGCGATGACAAGGATCGCGTCCTGATGCGTGACAATGGCCAAACCACCTATTTCGCCTCCGATGTGGCCTACCATCTTGATAAATTTGAGCGCGGATATCAGCGCGTCATCAATATCTGGGGTGCCGATCATCATGGCTATATCCTACGGGTGTCAGCAGCCTTGCAGGCTCTCGGCATAGATCCTTCCCGCCTGGAGGTTCGCTTGGTTCAGTTTGTCACCTTGTGGCGAGGCAGTGAACAGGTGCAAATGAGTTCTCGTTCGGGGCAATTTATAACGCTGCGGGAACTGCGCCAGGAAGTAGGCAATGATGCCGCGCGCTTTTACTACATTACGCGAAAATCTGAACAGCATATTGATTTTGACCTTCAGCTGGCCACCGCTCAGAGTAAAGACAATCCTGTCTATTACATTCAATATGCCCATGCCCGGGTATGTTCGGTGCGAAACAAACTCAGCGAAATGGGCTACAGCCTTGATACTTCCAAGGTTGATCTGAGCGCCTTAAACACCGAGGCAGAGCATGAACTTGCCCAGCTCTTGCTTAGTTTTCCGGAACTGCTCAGCCGCGCTGCTGAAGAGCGAGAACCCCATCAGTTAGCCAACTACCTGCGCGATGTCGCCGCCGCATTTCATGCCTGGTACAACGGCACCAAGGTTATAGTCGAGGATACTCGCCTACGCCAAGCGCGTTTTATGCTGTGCGAGTGCCTGGCGCAGGTACTCCACAATGGATTGACCTTGCTTGGTGTTAGCGCACCACAACACATGTAGGAATCGGCATGGGTACAAGTCCACGTAACAAAAAAACCGGTGCTTCGCCTCGCGGCATGACCCAAAGCTCAGCCGCGGGCACGGGGTCTAAATCATGGTTATGGCTGTTGACTGGCTTCCTGCTTGGCGCAGGTAGCATCGCTCTATGGCATATGGATACACATTCTACCCAACTTCATAATGTCGCATGCGCTCTTACTGGGGCTCCTCCGGAAAATTCATCATCAGCCTCACCAGGCGATGAACCTGCTCCACACTTCGATTTCTACAATCTGCTACCTGGCCAACCCGCCATCACCAGCTCAAGTACTCAAGCACAAGAGCATCAACACATCATCCACTCACCACCTCCTGCTGACAACTCACCCGGGAAGATTGCCATGGCTTCAAGCCCGCCTTCATCACCCCATCCTGTCAGTTCAAGCAGCGTCTATCTGTTGCAATGCGGCTCTTTCGCGACCACGGCAGAGGCTGACAGCAGGCGTGCAGCTATCATCATGCTAGGCTTCAGCGCTGAGGTTCATCCTGTCAAGATTGCTAACAACTCAGCCAGGTACCGGGTCATGGTGGGGCCTATTGAAGAACACCAGAGATCCATGACCATCAGTCATCAGCTCAACGAGCACAAACTTGCCTGCATCGTCGTAAAAAAACCTAAACCCTGACTACCACAAAACCCATAGAATCGGTGGAAATCCAAGGGATTCACACCGGGTTGGGTTGAGATTAACCATCCAGCCCCCACATAGCGTGGACTACTGATCTGGAGATGCAGGCCATGACAACCATCGTTGCCGTGCGGCGCGAAGGCCAGGTGGTGCTTGGCGGAGATGGCCAAGTATCACAAGGTCAGACCATCATGAAGGGTAATGCCCGCAAAGTAAGACGTCTCTACCATGACCAGGTGCTCGCTGGTTTTGCTGGAGGCACGGCCGATGCTTTTACCCTGTTTGAACGTTTTGAAGCCAAACTGGAAAAGCATCAGGGACAACTGGTGCGTTCGGCGGTTGAACTCGCCAAGGACTGGCGCACCGACCGTATGCTGCGTCGGCTAGAAGCGCTGCTGGTGGTAGCCAGTCGCGACAGTATGTTAATCATCACCGGTAATGGGGATGTCATTGAGCCTGAGCATGATATCGTGGCCGTGGGCTCAGGCGGACACTATGCGCTGGCGGCTGGCCGTGCTCTTATTGCACATACTGAACTGCCCGCACGAACTATCGTTGAAGAGAGTTTGCGGATTGCTGCTGACATCTGTGTTTATACCAACCATAGCGTAACGATTGAGGTGCTGGAGATTCCTTTATGAGCCCTATGACCCCTCAAGAAATCGTCCATGAACTCGACCGGCACATCATTGGACAATCAGCCGCCAAGCGTGCTGTAGCTATTGCACTTCGCAATCGTTGGCGTCGTATGCAACTGGACGAATCAGCTCGCCAGGAAATCGTCCCTAAAAACATCCTCATGATTGGCCCCACAGGTGTGGGTAAAACTGAAATTGCCAGACGCCTTGCCAGACTCACCCACGCACCCTTCATTAAAGTGGAAGCCACTAAATTCACGGAAGTAGGTTATGTTGGGCGAGATGTAGAAACCATCATACGCGACCTCGTTGACCTGGCTATTAAGGAACAGCGTCAACTACAGATGGCGGTTGTCAGCGAACAGGCTCATGAACGCGCTGAAGAACGAATTCTTGATGCACTGTTACGACCTGCCCGGGACAGTTCCAGCACCGTCTCTGACGAACCTGACGGCACCCGGCAAATCCTGAAACGTAAACTCAGAAATGCCGAGCTGGATGACCGCGAGGTGGAAATTGAAGTTCCACTGAATATTGGGGTCGAAATCATGGCCCCCCCGGGCATGGAGGACATGAGTTCTCAACTTCAGGGATTATTTAGCCATTTAGGGCGTTCGCGTACACAAAGCCGACGAATGAAAGTACGTGATGCCTTGAAACGCCTGCAGGATGATGAAGCTGCCCAGATGGTCAATGACGAACAGATCAAGACCCTGGCTCTTCAGTCTGTTGAACAAAATGGCATCGTATTTCTGGATGAAATTGACAAGGTTTGTCGCCGTGGGGAAGTGAGTGGAGCCGATGTCTCACGCGAGGGAGTGCAACGAGACTTACTCCCTCTGATAGAAGGTTGTTCAGTGAATACCAAGCACGGGATGGTACGTACTGACCATATTCTTTTTATCGCCTCAGGCGCATTTCATCTTGCCAAACCTTCCGATCTGATTCCTGAGCTTCAAGGCCGATTACCCATACGGGTGGAAATGAATGCGTTAACTCCTGAAGACTTTCAACGCATACTCACAGAACCACACTTTTCTCTGACAGAACAGTATGTTGCATTACTTAAAGCTGAGGGCCTTAATATTTTATTTAGTCAGGATTGCATTGCTCACCTCGCCAAAGTGGCTTGGCAGGTTAATGAACGCACAGAAAATATAGGTGCTCGCCGATTGCATACTGTCCTTGAAAAACTGCTGGAAGACATTTCATTCGGCGCAGCCGAGTTGGCCCAAGAATACCAAGGCCGTACCTTGTCCATCACGGCAGAGGATGTTGAGCGCCAACTTGGTGATCTGGTGCGCGATGATGACCTGAGTAGGTTTATTCTTTGAAGCCTTTGGCTGTGGAGTACCGACGACAAGAGCGCCTGCTCTATCTTGATTATGGCCATGACCAGCGATACAGCTTACCTGCAGAGTTCTTACGCGTGCACTCACCTTCTGCTGAAGTACAGGGACATGGTGGGGTCGGCGGCATTCTGCCGCATCACAAGCAGGACGTTTCCATAACGGCTATGGAGCCTTGCGGATTTTATGCGCTAAGGCTTCATTTTTCCGATGGACATAGCAGTGGACTTTACACCTGGGATTACTTGTTCAATCTCGCTCAAAACCAGGATCAACTTTGGCAGAACTATATCAGGGATGCGAAATAGCACTGAGACTGTTAAAATGCGCACCGCCCGATCTGCAGGTACATGTTATGTCGATGGAACATCCGAATTTGCACCTGGTCAAACCGCGCGACGGCAAGAACAGCTTAAGCACCGCTGATATCCTGCGCGCAGAAATTTCTGAATTTCGTAACTGGCGGTGTCACCACGACGAAACGTTCAATCAACACTTCGTCAAACTGCAGGTATGGCAAGTTGAACGCCTGAAAAGAACCCATGCCGACTTGCTGGCTGATGCTCGTTATCGGGCTGCCACACAGTTTTTTCTGACCGAGATGTATGGCGGACTTGATCTGACGGAGTTGGCTAATGAGGTGGAGCGAGCTTTACCCTTAGCTTCTAAACTACTTCCTGATTCAGTATTGCGAACCTCTGGCATTGCCCTGGAACTCAACTCCCTAACCGGCGAGCTTGATCAGCGCATGACGGAGATCCTGTTTGAAGAGTTTAAGGTGGAAGAAATTACCCCTGAAACCTACTGTGAAGCCTATCGCCGCACCAGCCACCAGGAAGCACGTTACCGCCAACTCGAACTGGTTTCTGAACTAGGCCTAGGATTGGACAGGTATGTACGCTCGCGTGTGATCTATGCCACCTTCAAACTAGCCATTCGCCCAGCTCACATGGCCGGCCTCGGCGGTCTGTATGATTTTCTCGAGAAGGGTTTTGCCGTGATGCGCCCTATGGGTTCTGCTGCAGACTTTATCCACCGTTTTGCCGATGTTGAACGCAATATTTCCGACAGGATCATGCAGAGCCATCCAGATCCTTTTGCCTGATTTAACCTATCGCTCATCCTCACTGGCATACCGAAGCTGTCTGGCTTAATATTCGGCAGCCTTCACCGGAGTATCACGATGAATGATCAGGACTCGACGCATTTTGGCTATCAAACTGTAGCTAAATCTGAGAAAGCGAAGAAAGTTGCCGATGTTTTCCACTCAGTAGCTTCTTCCTATGACCTCATGAACGATCTGATGTCCCTAGGGATACACAGACTCTGGAAACGGTACACTGTAGAAATGGCCGGCATAAGATCCGGACAACACATACTGGATATCGCTGGAGGCACCGGAGATCTTGCCCTAGCCTTTAGCCGGAAGGTGGGACCGGAAGGACGGGTTGTGCTTGCCGATATCAATGCATCCATGCTGGCCATGGGGCGCAACAAGCTCCTCGATCGCGGTGCCTGCCGCAATATTGAATTTGTACAGGCCAATGCAGAATGCCTGCCCTTTGCGAGCAATACCTTTGACCTAGTAACCATCGCATTTGGATTGCGCAATGTCACCGACAAAGATGCAGCTTTACGCTCCATGTATGACGTCTTGAAACCTGGAGGCCGGCTATTGGTGCTAGAGTTCTCCAAGCCAGTTTCTTCCCCACTGGCAAGAATATACGACGCCTATTCGTTCAGTGTACTACCGGCCTTGGGCGAACTGATTGCGCATGATGCAGGAAGCTACCGCTACCTGGCTGAATCGATACGCATGCATCCCGATCAGGACACCCTACGAGAGATGATGCAGCATGCTGGATTTGAACGCACCGATTACCATAATCTGACCGGTGGGATCGTGGCCCTGCATCGTGGATTTAAATCATGATGCCATCGCTACCCCGCACGTTATTATTTAAAGCGGTTGAGAGCATGGCTAATCTAGCTCTGCAACATGACCCCGCCTCTCTGCAACGCTTGCAAAATTTACAAGGCAAGCGTGTTTTTATTGAAATTCATCAACCTGAACTCACGCTGTTGCTCAGCATTGAATCCCATGGATTACATTTGATTCCTGAAGCTGAGGGAGAGGGGCCGGTACATGCCACCCTGGAAGCACGATCCCTTGATATTTTGCGTGAATTTTTCCGATCACGCCCACAGTTAGTTGATGGTCCTGTGCGTATTTCAGGTCAAGTACCCCTGATTCAGGAGCTTTATGACATCCTGCATCATATGGATATCGACTGGGAAGAGCCCCTTGCTCGCCTGCTTGGCAACCAGGGAGCGCATCATATGGGCCGGGGTGTGCGACAACTTATCAACTTTACACGACAAAGTGCCCGGGTGATGTTTCAAAATAGCCGCGATTATTTACAGGAAGAACTGGGTGCTATCCCCATGCGTTGGGAAAGCGATGAGGCCTTTACCGATATACAGGATGCACGCTCAGATACAGACAGGCTTCAAGACAGACTAAGTCGTCTAGAGCAACGAATTGCTCGTCTGCAGGAGCTTGCACCATGAATCATGGCTGGTGGTCACATCTGCGCCGTATGCTAGTCATCTGGCGTATTTTAGCTTTTTACAGAATCGATGCCTTGCTGCCCATGGAACTGCCTTGGCCCGTTCGGCTGCTAAAACTGTGTTTTCGCATGCATCCTGCCTGGTGGATCCCCAACCAAGCCCGAGGTCACGCAGACCAACGACTTCGACTGGCTTGTGAAGCGTTGGGGCCTGTCTTCATTAAGCTAGGGCAACTGATAGCCACTCGGCGTGACTTGTTGCCTCCCCGGATACTTGACGAACTATCGCAACTGCAGGACAACGTACGCCCATTTTCACCCTCCATAGCCGTAGCGATCATAGAACTCGAACTGGGACGTCCCATCAACGAACTGTTTATGCGTTTTGATATGGAACCCTTGGCCGCAGCCTCCATAGCTCAGGTGCATACAGCTCAGTTGTTTGATGAGCGAGAGGTCGTGGTCAAAATCTTACGACCACAAATCGCAGCAGCCATACGCACTGACATGGCTTTGCTCTTAGCCCTCGCTGAGAAAATGGAGCAACGCTGGCCTGAAGCTGGCCGACTTAACTTAAAACGCGTCATCTTAGACTATGAGAAAACCCTGCTCAACGAATGTGACTTGAAACGCGAGGCTGATAACGCGCAGCGCCTGCGCTTGAACTTTTTAAACTCTCCCTTGCTATACGTTCCTTGGGTGGAACCCTCCCTGTCAACATCAAGTGTCATGGTCAGCGAACGCATCTATGGGGTTCCGATTAACCGAGATGATGAACTGGCACGCGCTGGAATTAACCGCAAAGTACTCGCAGAAACTGGACTCACCGTATTCTTTACACAACTTTTTCGAGACAACTTCTTCCATGCCGATATGCATCCAGGCAATGTATTTGTTGAATTGAACAACCCTGAACAGCCTCGTTACATAGCCTTGGACTGCGCCATTATCGGCTCGTTGCGCCAGAAAGATCAGTTAGCCGTTGCCCGCCTGGGATTAGCTTTAACGCAACGTGATTTCGCCGAGTTGATTCGGGTAGCCTGGGGCTCAGGATGGATACCCCCCGGCACCGATCTGGAATCCCTGGAAGAGGCCGTCCGCGAGTTGGTAACTCCCGTATTGGATCAGACTATTGCAACCCTCAATTTTGCACCCACCTTGCTGGGGTTGCTTGACTTAGCGCGACTCTATCGTCTCACGATTCCGACGCAATTTGTCATTTTGCTTAAAACGCTGGTACATGTTGAAGGTTTAGGCAGAGGGCTTTATCCCGACCTGGACATATGGACGTTGAGCCGCCCCTTGTTGACACAGTGGCTGGCTGATCAAATTGGTCCCCAGGCCCTGTGGCGCAGCGCCAGTGCAGCGCTTCCACAGTGGCTGACCATGCTACCTGAATTGCCTTATCTGGTTCATGACGCCCTGCTGGGACGTCAGGGACAGTTGAGTTTGCAGCAGGCACAGCAGCAGCAAGTGCAAGTGTTGGCTGAAACACTTCCAGCCCAACTTCGCAGACAGCGACAGATCATGCTAGCTGCCGGCATATGGCTAGCAGCAGGTATGGCTATGCACCTATCAACAGCACATCTGGCCTGGCCTTTGGCGGCGGGGCTGGTGGTAGGATGGCTGCTAGCCTAGATAAAAATCAGTTATAGTCACCCTATAGAGTGATACGATGAGCATGTTGGAAGAGATTCTTTGGAATGAACAAGGGCTAGTCCCCGCCATCGCCCAGGACTGGCAAAGTGGTAGAGTCCTGATGATGGCATGGATGAATGCAGAATCGCTAACCCTGAGCCTGAAAGAAGGGCGCGCCGTTTATTTTTCACGTTCACGCCAAAAACTATGGCGTAAGGGTGAGGAGTCAGGGCATATACAAAAGCTACATGACCTCTGGATAGATTGTGATGGTGATGCTTTGTTGCTCAAGATAGAACAAGTGGGAGGAATCGCATGCCATACAGGCAGGGTTTCCTGTTTTTACCGCCAACTGGACCAGGGGTCCTGGGTATCGGTTGATGCCATATTGAAAACCAGCGAGCAAATTTATGGACATTCTGACTGAGCTTGGCCAGATTCTTATTGAGCGCAAGCAAGCGGATCCCGCTCACTCTTACGTCGCTCAGCTTTATCAGAAGGGTCTTAACAAGATTCTGGAGAAAGTAGGGGAAGAATGCACAGAAACCTTAATTGCTGCCAAAGATGCGGAGCGCGATGGAAAACTAGAGGCTGTGATCTATGAGACAGCTGACTTATGGTTTCACAGTCTGGTGATGCTCGCGCATCTAGGGCTGGGACCTGATGTTGTTTTGAATGAACTGGCCCGACGCTTCAACCTCTCCGGTCTTGAGGAAAAAGCTGGCCGCACCTCCTAAACTTGGTTTGAAGGAGTTTCACCATGCTAGGTAATTTAAGTATTGTCCATGTTCTTCTTTTGTTGATGATTGTGGTCATGGTCTTTGGCACATCGAAACTAAAAAATGTTGGCCGTGACCTCGGCAGTGCCATTAATGGATTTAAACAAGCTATGCGTGAGGGAGAACAATCGCCCCCTACGCCGACACCACCGCAGGAAAACCTCTCCCACCATAAACCTGACACTACAACAACCGCCATGACCAAGGAATCTTCCCGTGACCCGGGACATACAGGTTAATAACGCATGTTTGATTTTGGTTTAGGTGAGCTGTTATTACTGGCCGTGGTCGCCCTGGTAGTACTGGGACCTGAGAAGTTACCTCACGCAGCCCGCATGGCTGGAGCCTGGGCAGGTCGTCTGCGCCGTATGGTCATCGACATTCAAGCTGATATCGAAAAAGAAGTGGCGCTACAAGAACTACGCGCGAGTATAAAAAAACAGATTGATGCTGCAGGCACCGAGGAATTGCGTCAGCAGCTTGAAGAGCAACTGCGCGTGATGGAGGCTAGCCTACGTCCTCCTCAGTCCTCATCGACGAGGCCATCCGACGATGCCTGATACACAACCGCCCGAGGACAACGAACAATCTTTTTTTAGCCATCTTTCTGAGCTACGTACACGTGTCATACGCAGCACCGTCGCCTTGCTACTGGTATTCGGGCTCTTGGTTTGGCACGCCGACCAACTATTTGATGTACTGTCTCACCCGCTCTTAGCGCTTTTGCCCGAAGGATCACACCTGGTGGCTACCGACCTGACCTCGCCCTTTATGGCACCCATCCGGTTGAGTTTTCTTGTCGCTCTCTTTGTCGCCATGCCTTATATCCTGTTCCAACTTTGGGGTTTTGTTGCTCCCGCCTTGTACCGGCATGAAAAACGAATAGCCATACCTCTGCTGATCAGCTCTGTATTGCTTTTTTATACCGGGGTCGCCTTTGCTTATTTCCTGATACTGCCCTCAGTGCTGCATTTTTTTACCCATATAGGCCCCGACCATGTGCAATTGATGACAGACATCAATCACTACATCAATTTCGCCATGAAGTTCTTTCTAGTATTTGGGCTGGCTTTTGAAATTCCGGTGGCTACCTTTCTCCTCATCTGGACCAATCTGGTCAGTGCAGATAGCTTAGCCAGCAAACGGCGTTACATCATTGTGGGCAATTTCTTTGCAGCCATGTTTCTAGCCCCCCCTGATGCATTTTCCATGCTAATGCTTGCTGTCCCCATGTGCCTGATGTTTGAAGCAGGGCTTTTAGCAGGGCGTCTGGTAAAAAACCAGGCGGAAAAGCGCGCCTGACACCTGTCATGGATAACGACCGGTGCCAGGGCAACAGTCAGTGACTAATTCGCTGCTGAGGGTTTCTCAACCTTCAACAACTCAACCTTAAACACCAGAACTGAATTGGGGGGTATCGGTCCCTCGCCATTTTCACCGTAAGCCAGTGCTGGTGGAATATAG
>JAJZHP010000172.1 GCA_021804355.1 Pseudomonadota bacterium
TTCAAGATAAAATGATGATACAGGGCGAGCGCACCATGACCACCTGCCAAGATAAGCAACAAAGTGCCTAGCGTCGAATGTACATCCTCGGAAAGCTCTTTGAGCCCTGGATTAGCTCCTAACCAACTGGGCAGCGTAAACCAGCCAAAAACATCTACTGGTTTTCCGTGCATCATAACCATCACATAGCCCGACACAGGCATGAGAATCATAAGCAGGTACAGAAGATGATGCACACCTTTGGCCGCTTTCTGCTGCAGGGGACTACCGATGGGAGCTGGTCCCTGATGCGTTGTATTCCAAAGTAAACGCCCCCATGCCAGTGCAAAAATAATAACCCCCAGTGATTTATGTACTTCAATCACTTGCCCTTTGATAGACCCGTGCGTGAAATCCATGAGTTCCGCCAGGGTATACATGACAACAAATAACAGCAGCATGATGCTATGTAGCCAAACTGTCGTTCGTGACCACGATTTTACGATTGTCATTAAAGAAGTTCCTATCCGTACTCGATGCCGTGAATTTTGTCTGATGCGCCTTGGGTCTACCCATGAGGAAGGTAACACAATCTTCGAATTTGAGTGACCCTGCCAGGCCGGCAGCTGCCTATCCGGCCAGGACTTTTTCCAGAGCATCCAGTTCAGGGATAATAATCATTTCACCACCCCAGCGCACCGCCAAACTATCCATGGGACCCAGCCGATCTTTAGCCTCCAGCAGATCCTCAAGTTCATTCAGCTTAACCTTGGCTGGACGAGGCTGGCCCTGTAGCACAAGGGCGTAATAGCCACCTTCCTCTGTGGATAATGAATTCATAATCGCCACCCGGCTACAATCAGCCGGCAACGTATGCCCATTTAACACTTCATAGGAAACCACAGGAACGGTAAGGCCTCGCCAGGGAATACTTCCCAGAAACCAGGGGGCAGCTCGCTCCGGCCGTTCCAATTCCGTGAAGTTTATCATCTCAGCCATATTAACTTGCGGCACTAGTAACTGCTGTCCCTGCAAGGGCAGAATCAAACAATTAATGATACCGGTTGTCGCTGTGACCAAGGTGGCCGGGGTCAGGGTACTGGATACTTTCATGCGACATTTTCCTGATGCTGACGAGCACTTCGTAATTGATCTACCAGTAATAAAGCCAGTTCCGTGGGGGTTCCACTGGCCAGAACACAGTTGGTGGCTCGCATCGCATCAGGCTGTGAACTGCATGCGCAACTGACTGAGGTCTGCGCAAAGATCACGCCTCCAGCCTTAACCATCTGCGGGCCACTCACCGATCCATCCGCTCCCATACCACTAAATATGACTGCCATCGCCCTGTGCCCAAACCGGCGGGAAACGTTAGCCAAAATTTGATCCATCGAAGGGGCATAGGGGCCATCCCAGGGGCGTCCCAACGCCATGACATGGCCATCTGGCGCAAAATCTATCTCTTCTTGCACAGGCGCAATCAAGACCTGACCTATGGCTGGCATATCCCCTGCCTGGGCAATTTTTAAAACAAAGGCATTATGCCGCCCCAAGACCTGAGGCAGGATTTCCAGCATACGTCCGTCAATATGTTGTGCCAGAACAAAGGCTACCGGTAAGCCAGCAGGCAATTGATCCAAGAACTCCTTAACAGCAGCAGGTCCGCCCAAGGAAGCTGCTAAAACACAGACATGCAGACTCTCTCCATTATCTGCCATGAGTTCTATCGGCAGTGGCAAACTCTCTGGGGGAGGCTCAGCAGCAGCCAGGGCATCAAGCCCGGGGTCAAGTTGCGGTTCACCCACGGTATCGCGTAGTTTGGTGTATACACGTCGTTGCCACAGATTAAACTGCGGGGTATTGAGTGAAGGAGCCGCTTCAATACCAAAAAGGATGGGTTGACCCAGGTCCAACAAGATATTGAGTGTCTTTTCATCATCTTCAGGCAGGTCAGCCAACCAAACATCGGCCCGTATATGATCCGATGCCGATATTTGATCCGTGGTCAGTGTCGCAAGCAGTTCGTACCCATGCGATCGTACGGCCAGTGCAAGTGCATCCGCCTGTACCAACGAAGAAGCGACGACAGCTATCTTGGGATTATTGACATCACTCATCTTGTAGCCCTCGCCTCCAGAAGTTCCCGGACGGTATCCAGCAGGTTTTGTTCAGCGAAGGGCTTACCAATATAGGCATCTACTCCAATAGAATAGGCTCTCTCCCTATGTTTCTCGCCCGTACGCGAGGTAATCATGATAATGGGTAGTTTTTCAAGCCTGGCATTGTGCCGTACCAGCGAAGCCACTTCAAATCCGTCCATGCGTGGCATTTCAATATCCAGCAGCATGATGTCAGGTGAAACATCCTCCAGCCTGTTAATAGCATCCAAGCCGTCTTTAGCCAACACAACCTCATAGCCATGACGTTCCAGCAAGCGAGACATCACCTTGCGCATGGTCACCGAGTCATCCACGACCATGACCAATTGCGTGTGGTGCGTGCTAACTTCACTATCGAGCTGGCCCTTAACCGGAGCCTTTTCAGCGATGGATTGACGTGGGCCTAAACCCAGTGTCAACACCGATGCACGAAGCAGTGCCTGCAAATCAAGAATGATAACGACGGAGCCGTCACCCAGAATGGTTGCGCCCGATATACCTGCCACACTGGCCAGCTGAGCGCCTACTGATTTAACGACTACTTCACGCGATCCTAGCAAGGCATCAACTTGCACAGCAATCCGGCGCTGATCGCCACCACGAACCAACAATACGGGCAGAGGCAACACCTGACTCACCAGATTAGGCATGCGATGGCCGTGTACAAACTCACCCAGATAATGCAGTTGGTAGGATGCACCGGCATATTCAAACAAGGGAGCCCCG